>NZ_PYWK01000003.1 GCF_003049645.1 Metasolibacillus fluoroglycofenilyticus | reverse complement strand
CATGTGAACTTTCTTTGCCTTCTAAGTAGCGTAGGACTGCTTGTAATTTTTCTTCTGATGTATATTTAGCCATATAAAAACTGCTCCTCCAATTGTTAGACGTGTCTAACAATTGGGGAGCAGTTCAGTCTAAAGGGGTGTTTTATGTCTAAAAGAGCAAGAACATCTAAAATTGAAAAATGGATTAAAGAAGGTTGTGGCACTGGTGTTGGTTCGGAATATAAACCTTGGCTAAACATTCAAGACGTTATGTGCAATAATTTTAGAAAAAAACGAATGAAGAGACAGGCTTTATAGATGCGATATATGAAACAGATTCGAGCTTCAAAGATAATATTTTGTATCCAACAAACGGATTTTCCCAATACATGAATAAGGGAGAATTTTTAGGATATGTAGATTGGAAGCCTTTTGATGGCACAGTTTCACTTCCTTATACATTTGAAAAGATTCAAAGATTGCTGGAGCGTAATCACTATTCAATGGAAGACGTTGCCGTGTGCTTTTTCTCTCAATTTGCATTAGTGAATATTCAATGCATTCAAGAGCATTTTGCAATTGCCGATGAAAAATTGTGTATGTAGGCGATGAGTATGGTTATACAGGTACAAATTCACCGTTTATTACAATGTATGAGGGTATTGCAAGCAGCAAAATTAAGCGTGGTGATTTAGTACTGTTTTGGACAATTGGTGGCGGTCATGAATTTATTTGTATGCTGTTCCGCTATTAACTCTAAAATAAGTGAATGGTTATTTTTTGAATAAAAAACGAGGAAAAGAGGTTTTAGAAATGGATGTGAAATCCCCGATTGGACAATTGCAAGCTCCCGAAAATGTAACGACTGAAAATATGGAAGAATGGTTAAATAAAATTGAAACATATCCAGCTCGACTAAGGAAAACTGTCGGTACATTAAACGATGAGGAATTAGAGAAAACATATCGTGAAGGTGCATGGACAGTGCGTCAGCTTGTTCATCATATTGCAGATTCACAATTAAACATGTATCAACGCCTGAAGCTAGCTTTAACCGATGACAATCCAACAATCCCAAGCTTTGATGAAGAAAAATGGACTGTTCAACCAGATACAGAGCTACCTGTAGAATGCTCACTGAAAATGTTGGAAGGCATTAATGAACGCATCGTTTGTTTAGGCAAAAGTCTAACGGGAGAGCAATTAAATCGAGTGTTTACACATCAAGTGAATGGAGAGATTCGACTTACTGCAAAATTAGCCAAATTGGCTTGGCATGGGGAGCATCATTTAGCTCATATAAAAATTGCGTTAGCAAAATAAAAAATAGCTGCCTGAAAAGATACGCTCTTTTCAGGCAGCTTTATTTTACTTTTTCTCATATAAATTTAATAACGCACTAATCGCTTGCTCTAACGTGTAGTTGTTTTGAGGTAGAAATAAGTTATTTTCCATGCCGCTCATAATTTGAGCGAGCTGCATATGATAGACGCTGTCCTTCGCCCAGCTCGAGATGTCATTATCGTCGCTGTAAAGTGTTGGCTGACCATCTGTAGAAGTTTCTTTTATATCTATATATTGATAGATTTTATGCAAAATCACAGCTGCTTCTTCGCGTGTAATCATATCATCAGGAGCAAAGGCTGTTTCTCCATCTCTCTCTAAAATACCTAGCTCATACAATGTGTCAGAGGTATCCTCAAATAATGATGGCTGTAGCATATCAAGAGTCCAATCCGCTTTCTGTAAAAGTAATGCAACAGCAAGCTTAGAAAAGTCGCTCCATTTGATATCTGCATCATAATTTTGACGAAGCTCATAAGGGAAAATTTCTGCTTTCATCGCTCTTGCCATTGTTAAATTCGTTGACATATCCTTTTCACTATAGCTATTACCTGACGGATTTATTAAATCGATATGATCCAGATAAAGGTGTACACCGTTTAGATAATTGAATATAGTATACCCATGTCCCTCTGGTAAATCTTCAGTTGGCTCATATACTTGCTCTGTAGGATCGGATAAGTAGTTTGCCATATTCATCAGCATATTGCCACCTATACCATCAGATCCAATCGTAATGAAGTTAATTTCTGCTAGCTCCTCTGTAGAAAGTAGGGGCTTTACTTTTTCCCATGATTGTTTTGCATGTTCTGTGATGGGCAATGTGTCAGAAGGTTTATTTATAATTTCTTCCTTTATTAATTCCCCGTCTTTTTTGTAAAAATGAATTTCATTTGCTGGGTTTGCTGATTCCATACGAACAAGCTCCCCATTAACAAGTGTATAGCCCTCTGCTGTAGCCTCATATGAATCGATATACATTGTAAAAATATTTTCTTGCTCGTCATATTCGATATAATACGAATTTCCATAGATGTTGTTCCATCTATTTTCTTGCTCTGATTTTACGAATGTTTCATCTAACATTGCAGTTAATGCTTCAAATGAAATATCTGTATTATGAAAATCTATTTTAAGAGGACCGAACCATCCCCAATTACTAGTAGCAGTTAATGTGAGTGGCTGTTGGATATCAAATAACTGAATATTTGCCTGGTACTTTGCCATATTATCGTCAGATGGTACTTGGCTAAAGTGGATACCAGTGGCTTCCTCTACTTCTTTTTTCGACCCGAACGGTATTCTTCCGGTATTTGGTAATTCGTAGACCGTATTATTAATAACAGGTCGTGCTACTGCTTGATAGGATGGAGTTTCATCACTCATGATTTCTTTAGCGATTACTTGGCCCGCATCAGCGGCATATGCGAGCATATCAGGGCTGATGCGCTCGATTGTGTCATTTTCATTATGATATTCACCATGAACAGCTGGATGCGAGAAAAATAAGTTAGGGATTGCTTTTGGATGAAAAGAAGCATGATCGCTTGTCCCACCGCTGTTATATTCACGCACTTGAATATCTTTATAGTTTTCATTGTTTTTTAATAGGTCAGATAAGAAGCTTTCTTGTCCATCGGCAGAGTAAATTTTCACGGTTTTTTCCTTTTTTGCAGCTAGCATATCAAAATTTAGCATACCGATAACCCGCTCGCTATCAGCTCCTAGCTGCTCAACATAATGTCTTGAGCCAACTAAGCCATCTTCCTCCACATCAAAGGCAATGAAGCGTATTTCTGTATCAGTAGGTACGTTGTGTAATAAGCGCGCAAGCTCTAACATGACAGCGACACCTGAGGCATTATCATTGGCTGCTTGAATATCCTTTATGCCATCATAGTGTGCACCAATGATTAAAATATCCTTCGTTTTAACTGTTGTATTTGGTGAAAGTGTCCCAACAATATTAACAGCCGAATATGTGCTGAAAGCATTGTCTTCCCCTTTATCAGCCTTTTCCCAATCAAAAATTTCTGTGTCAAATGTTTGCGTTGTGACAGTAAGACCATATTTTTTAAATGCATCAATAATAAATTTTCTAGCAAGCTCTTTTTCTTCATTGTTGTGCCCTCTTGGATAACTAGATAGCACTTCAATCGTTGTCATCATTTCTTGTGTATCTACTGTATTTTCGGCTGCGCCTACTGCGGGTAGAGCGAATGAAGCGGAAAGCGCGATAGATACAGCCAATAATAAACTGAATATTTTTCTCATGCCTTGCATATCCTCCTTGTCCAATGTACGTACTATAAAATCACTTTTTTGTTTGTTGAATACTTACCATATAACCCAAATAAGGGATTGGTATATATTTTATTCTACATAAAACAAACTATTTAAACAACAATTTCATGAAAATATTTCCTAGTATATCCTTATATTGTAATAATAACTGTGTTTTGAGGATGGGATGAAGTATGAATCCATTTTTCTCTACTTGGCTACAACTTAAGCAAACAGCCCGCTATATGATTGAGAATAAATCTACAGGTTATGCGATATTTATTTTAACTGTTGGTTATATTGGTTCATTTTTCTCAAGCTTGCGTGATACCGATTTTAACATCGCACCAGTATGATTGTTAGTTGGAGGCATTGTATTAGCACCTATTATGGCCTTAGTTGAAATAGTATTACGTCATGGCTTGATTGGAGGGGGGAGAGTATTTGATGGGGTGGCTACATATAATTAAATATTTAAAAGTATAAATCTTTCCTCAGTGCCTTATGTGATTTTAATTCCTTTTTATAGCGTTTGGTTAATGACTGCACCAGAATCTTTGATTAATCCAACATATATTGGGCCAATACCTTGGTATTTCTTACCGACTTTAATATTAACATTTCTTACAAGTGTGTGGTCATTAGGAATTGTCATAGCAACGGTAGCGGAATTTGCTCCATCTTTTAATAATGATTAATAACTAAACATCAGCAATTACTTTAATTTGTTCGTCTGTAGAAGCGGCAATTTCCTGTACTGAAGCAGCTGTCTGTTCCGATGCACTTTCGATTCCTTCACTCATCAGCTTATTATAGGATGTCATGGCGTCCATTTCTTTATTAACTACTTCTATTGATGCAGCAATTTGATTAACAGAATCAGACATTTCATTGAATTTGCTTTGTGTTAGAACTACATCATCATTTAGCTTTCTAGCAGTTTTCATCGTTCCTTCTACAGTCTCAACTGTTTTAGTAGTTTCTGAAACAATGGATGAAATGACTTCTTGTACTTGGTGAGTTGCATCCAAGTATAATACCTGTAATTAGTAGCATTAGCTTTGCGGAAATGCTTTGTAACTGTAAATTTTTCTTTTTCATTTATTTTCCCTCACAATTATCTATGTACTGTCAAAAAATATACAATAATTTGCTAATAACATGAATGGCAAATAGCATTATTTATTCATTTTTTTAATGCATCAAAAATGGAAATATTTCTATACATTTTGACAGTAATCTCCACAATTCAATGATATAAAAAATTATATTTTATAATTAGCTTCCGAATCTGTAAAAACTCAGATACCCCAATACATTATTTAGATATGTCAGATATAGTGATTATGTTAAATTTATGAAATCTGCATTTGGGAATTGTTTTTAATCATGCACATGGATGATGAGAATAATGTATACTTATTTATGGAAATAATCTTAATTAAGCTGGTTCCTCAAAAAGCATATGACGGGATTATCATTGTAAAGGAAGCGACTCCTACGTCTGCAATGGAATAAAATGCAAAGACAAATTAAAGAGTATACTTGAACTTAAAGGAATTTGCTCTCGTTTTCGAAGGTAAGTTTAGAAAATAAGAAGGTATATAGCAGACTTTGAGAACAGATAAAAGAGGAAGATACGCTCTAAAGGGGGGGAAAACCATGCTAGATATAAAAAACTACAGCACATTTGAACTAATCAAACCAATAAAAAAGGGTTGGTCGAGCGATAAAAAATATTACGTTGAAACTTTGACGAACGAAAAACTTTTGCTTCGTATAGCCGATATTGCAGAATACGATAAAAAGATAAATGAATATGAATTAATGAAATGGTTAGCTGAAAATGATGTACCTATTTCGCAGCCTGTTGAATTGGGTATTTGTGATAAAGGGAAAAGCGTTTATTCACTTTTCAAATGGTGTGACGGCGAAGATGCCGAGATTGTATTACCTAAGTTGCCAGAAGCTGAGCAGTATTTATTAGGTGTAAAGTCCGGGCAAATATTAAAGGAAATTCACAGTATACCTGCGCCAAATGAGCAAGAAGAGTGGGGAGTCCGTTTTAACCGTAAAATAGATAACAAAATCAAAATGTACCAAGATTGTGAAATTAAAATAGAAGATGATGATAAAATCATCTCTTATATTGAGAAGAACAGACATCTTCTGAAAGATAGGGTGCAATGCTTTCAGCACGGTGATTATCATGTCGGGAATATGATTATTTCACCAGAAGGAGAACTGAGAATAATCGATTTTAACCGCAATGATTATGGGGATCCATGGGAAGAGTTTAATCGTATTGTTTGGAGTGCCGATGTCAGTCCCCACTTTGCTACTGGGCAGCTTAACGGTTATTTTAACGGAAAACCACCTATGGAATTTTTCTTGTTGCTCGCTTTGTACATAAGTAGCAATACGCTATCATCCTTACCTTGGGCAATCCCTTTCGGCGAACATGAAGTAACCGTTATGAAAAATCAGGCAAAGGATGTTTTAACTTGGTTTGATGGCATGAATAATCCTGTCCCGACTTGGTATTTGGATGATTTTATATTAAATAGATAAAAATAGAATTTTGAATTATCTATCTGATGCTGAAGTAATGAAATATTATGGATTAGAACCTTATTAAAGCAAAACTTTAATCAAATTAAAAATAGCTTGATATAAAAGTGAAATTTAGGAAGTAGGTAAATAAATGATTCCATTAGTGTATGACCAGATTAACGGCTGGGGGAAAGATGATGAATTCTTTTTAGCGCTGTTGAAGAAAACAAACGCTAAAAAAATAGCTGATTTAGGTTGTGGAACAGGAAGATTGACAACGCATTTTGCGGAAGCCGGCTATCATATTACGGCAATTGACCCGAATGAAGAGGCAATTGAATATGCGAAAAGTAAAGAGTATTTAGGTGAAGTCACTTGGATTGTTGGCGATAGCACAAATTTACCAACCAATTCGTTTGATGCTATTACTATGACAGCAAATGTAGCGCAAGTATTTCTTACAGAGGAAAGTTGGCGAAATGTTATTTCAGACGCATATCGAGCATTAAAATCTGGAGGACATTTTATTTTTGATACGCGTAATCCATTAGCAAAAGCATGGGAACAGTGGGAAAAGGATGTTACACCTGATGTTGCAACGAATCCGCTGAATGGTGAGTCGCTTGAAATTTGGACGGAATACGAAGGGTTCATAGAAAATGTTTTTACATTTTATGAAACGGTGAAAAATGCACGTACAAATGAGGTACTTATTCATAAAAAGATGCAATTGAAATTCCGAACGCAAGAGGAAATTCATGAATCATTGCAACAAGCAGGTTTTTCTCAAATTCAAGCATATGGAGATTGGGAATTTAAACAAGCAACTGCCAAAACAAAATCATTTATTTTTCATTGTGTAAAAAAATGAACATAGAGCTGCTAAAGATTTTTGATATGAAAGGAAGTATCGTAGTTTATTATAAAAATTGAATATTTACTCGCTTTATTGAATTAATATTCGTGCTTGGGGTGGTATAGTGTTTGTAAAAGGTTTAAATCATCTTTTATTTTCAGTGTCTAATTTAGAGAATTCTATACAGTTTTATCAAAATGCTTTTGGTGCGAAATTATTAGTTAGAGGAAGAAGCACTGCCTACTTCGACTTAAACGGTATATGGCTTGCTCTAAATGAGGAAAGAAATATTGCTCGCAATGAAATAAATCAATCGTACACACATATAGCCTTTTCAATAGAAGAAACAGAATTTGATAGGGTGTACGAAAAACTAAAGAAAATGGGTGTAAACATTTTATCAAGCCGTCCTAGAGACGATAGAGATAAAATGTCCATCTACTTTACTGATTTAGATGGTCATAAGTTTGAATTTCATACGGGAACCTTGCAGGACAGACTGAATTATTACAGACAAGAAAAGACGCATATGGAATTTTACGATTAAATATTAAGCGTAATCAATTTTATTTTGATTTTGCGATGAGAAATCGTAGGGGTACTATTTTGTGCTAAGTTCATATACAAAGGGAACATAATAGAGATTGGTAATGTTTTAAACAGGTTACGCTAGATTTTTAAAGATTTCTAGATAAGAAACAGATGATTGGCATATTAAACTGGTGCAAGTGTTCGATGATATTCACAACCTCGAAGCTCCCTATAGATACAGAAGTGTAGTGCACCTGACCTAAAAAAATGAAACAAATAAAAAACACCTTTCGCTGAAAAATGGGTATTGTACCTTATCAAATCAACGTGGAGGTGTTTTCTTACTGTCTCAAAATGCCGCAAGGGCAGTTTCTTGTTTACTATAAAATATAGACTTCATCTATTCTTGTGTTGCTGCATAGGCAATGCAACGCTCTACATACTCCAGTATTTCTTCTGAAATCGGGTATAGTCCCGTTTCTGAAGTAGGTAGCTTTCTTACTTCCCAAAATTGCTCCATTAGCTTCGTATCTCCTTGAAAAGTATCCTTTGATATTTCCATTAACTCGGACGCAAGCCGCAAGCCTTCTTGTGATTCAGCCTTAATATTATTTTGGATACACCCATCGATTCGGCGTAGCAATGAAATATATTGCTGTGTTGTCTTATCGTTGTTACTGATATTTGGAATTGTTTCTTGTAAAAAAGCTTTTTCATTATCTTGAAAATAGTCAATCCATTTTTTGGGGGTATTCTGCGAATTTTGAACAAGTTTAGTGACTTGCTCCCAAGATAAAGATTCTTCTAAATCAATCATATTAATTAATGATGCCGTATGAGAAATGCTTGTTTGAAGCTTCGTTAGTTGATCTTGTAGATAATTATGATGCGAAATTAAAATTTGTTTATATGTTAGTTTATCTAATAAATCACGTATATTTTCGAGCGGAAGTGAAAGTGATTTTAGAATAATAATTTTCTCTAATTCAAACAAATCTTTTTCCGAGTAGTAGCGTCGACCATTATCATCCTTAAAGCTTGGTGTGAGGAGATTAATTTGGTCATAATAACGGAGAGTGCGGATGGAAATATTCTTTTGCTTACATACCTCACCAATAGTCCAAAGTTTCATTTCATTTCCTCCTAAAAAAGCTTGCAGGTGACGTAACGTCATCTAATACACTTGAATTATACCATATAATGAAAGGGGAATAGTAAATGGAAATTAATCAAATAGACTGGAAGGAACAGGACTTTTGGGGGGTAAAAGAATTTATATTATTAATATTACTAGAATTTGTGTTTGTAATAGGATGCATTAAATTCGTTGTTAAACCCGTCTATGTTTACTGGTTTGACAGCAATGAGCTATATGCAGGAACGTTAACGGGGGCAACAATTGCAGTTACTCTAATTTTAGGTATTTATTTTATTGCTCTTCGTCCTAAAAAGCTCTCTTGGAATGAAGTAGGGGTAAAATCATTTACTATAAAGGATTGGAAAATTATCATTATATTTTCTGTTCTTTTAATGGCTGGTGCTGTAATAATCGTAGTGCTTACTAGCTTTATAGGAAACACATGGGAAAACAGTAAAACAGAAGCGTTACAGCAAAATGCAACTTTCTTTACAGTTTTAATTGCCTTACTTTCTGCGGCAGTTATTTCACCAATTTATGAGGAAATTTTTTATCGCGGTTTTTTATATCGCTGGCTACGTACACGTATAGGATTAAAAGGAGCTATTTTAATAAGCTCACTAATATTTACAATTGTTCATCTACCAACATATAACGCAATGCCCGTAAACTTCTTTAGCGGTATCATTTTTGCTTTAGCATATGAACGAACAGGCTCGATTTGGCCATCCGTTATTATTCACGGTGTAACGAATGGAATTATGGTTTTGCTAACGAGCTTAGGGTAGAAATAATTTTGAAATAGGCAAGACAATCTATCGCACAAGGAGGCTAACTAAAAATTCGATGTAGCTCGATTTTTTATATTATAAGTTAACTATTAAAATCGGAATATTTGAAAAACTGATATCCATTCACTTATAATCAAGGCAAATGAATGAACATTATTTGAGGAAATGAGGCTTGAAAATGGACGTAAAATTCCCAATTGGACAATTGCAAGTTCCTGAAAAAGTAACATTTGAAAATGTAGCGGAATGGTTAAAGGAAATTGAAACTTATACCACTAGACTAAGAGAAACTGTCGATACATTAAGTGCTGAGGAATTAAGTAAAACTTATCGTGAAGGTGCATGGACAGTTCGCCAGCTTGTTCATCATATTGCAGACTCACAGTTAAATATGTATCAACGTTTAAAGCTTGCTTTAACAGATGAGAATCCGACAGTTCCAGCTTTTAATGAGGAGAAATGGGCTATTCAACCAGATACAGAGCTACCTATAGAAAGTTCTATTAAAATGTTGGAAGGTATTAATGCGCGAATCGTTTCTTTAGGGCAAAAACTAACTGAGGAGCAATTAACTAGAGTTTTCACACATCAAGTAAACGGACAAATAGCAGTTGCCACAAAAATCGCAAAATTAGCTTGGCATGAGGAGCATCACTTGGCTCATATCAAAATTGCTTTATCGAAATAATTACCTTAACAAAAGATGAACCGAAATCCTTTCTTTTATATAAGAACAAGGGATTTCGGCTTTTTTAACTTCTCTCAATGCAACGGAAATTTGATTTTCACTTATCCACGGAGGAAAGCTGCTAAATTTAATGATTATCACATTTTCAAAGAAATACGACTGAAACGTAGCGCTACAGCATGCTTTTCGGACGCTCAACCAATATAAAATTCGTGTTCATCATTTACGCCCAATTTAATTCCCGAATCTAAAAAGATGTCCAATGGAAAAGGAACAGATTTCTTATCGGAAAAAAGCCATCTTCTTCCGGGATTAGTAAGCAATAAATAAACTTTTGTTTTTTTATCCCCCATAAAAGATAAGAAATCAGGAGTTATTTCTGAATCATCACGTTCTACAATATTAGCCGCTATTAATCTTTCGGCAACTGCAATTTTATTTTTTACGACAAGGCTCATTTCAGAGAGCTTTTGTAGACTTTCGAAAGAAAAGGGCTGGTTGCTAGATGGATTCGTATTTAATCTCGCTATAAATTCCACAATATTGCCTGCCGGGTCTTCAAAATAAAGTGATTTTGCAAATAAATGACTAAAATCGATTTCATCTTTACCTTCTTCAGTTAAAAGAGTTGTACGCTGTTTCACCCATTCTTTTGCCTCTTTAAATTGATTTGAAGGAATATCAAAGGCAAAGTGATAGTATGGATTTCCTTCTACATCTTTATTATTAAATTCGATTGTGCTATGCCCAAATTTAACTTTAAAGCTATGCGTTGTTTCATCTACTAATGAAAATCCTAATTCTTCTTTATAAAAATATTTCATGTCATTCAGTTTATTGGTTTTTAATACTACATGTAAAATATTCATGGTTATCCTCCTCTCCATATCACTTTTATAAAATAGTACTATATTACCTATAAATGAAATACTGGACATTCGGCTGAATTACTTAGGTATTTAATTTTAAAAAAAGTTTTTTCAAAATGTGTTGACAAGGCAAATGAATATGTGTTAAATTTATTTTGAAATCGAGATAAATGATTTCGAGATAGTTAAGTTTATTCGAATCATCCTACTATTTCACTTCAGACGTGGAAAATAACGGGATGATAAAATTTTAATTATGTATCTCGAATTCGAGATAAAAAACAGGAGGAATTTTATAATGGCAAAGTGGACAGTAGACCAATCGCATTCAGCAATTGGATTTGAAGTAAAGCATATGATGGTATCAAAAGTGAAAGGGCAATTTGCTTCTTATACAGCAGATGTAGAGGCTTCAGATTTAGCTGATTTAACAACAGCAAAGATTGCGTTTACGCTAGATACAGTAAGCATTGATACAAATAATGAAGACCGTGACAATCATTTAAAATCTGCTGATTTCTTTGACGTAGAAGCGTATGCAGCGATTCAATTCAATTCTACAAGCATTACGAAAGACGGCGAAGATTATAAAGTGACTGGTGATTTAACAATCAAGGACGTAACAAAACCGGTAACATTTGAAGTAGAATATGGTGGTAAAGGCACGAACCCTTGGGGTGTAGAAGTTTATGGATTTGAAGCGGAAGCAAAAATTAACCGTGAAGAATTTGGCTTAACATGGAACGCAGCGTTAGAAACAGGTGGCGTACTTGTTGGTAAGGATATAAAAATTAAAGTGGAGCTTGAATTAAATCCAGGCGCATAAATATAAAATGAAATGAACTAAATATGATGAATAGATTTGAAAGTATAAATTCATCATATTTAGTCACAATATAGGAGTGATACGAATGGAACTAGCAGCAAAAGAACTGAAAGCAGTTACTGTTATACTTCGTGCCTCCCAAGCTATACAGGAAGTAATTAGGCAAGACGTTGCTACGTATTGCTTAAATCCAACAGAGTTTTCTGTGCTAGAGCTGCTGTATCATAAAGGTGACCAGCCCATTCAAATAATTGGAAAAAGCGTTCTAATTTCTAGCAGTAGTATTACATACGTAGTAGATAAGCTAGAACAAAAAAAATATGTTAGACGCAAAGGCTGCCCAGAAGACCGACGTGTGATATATGCAGCATTAACAACTGAAGGAAAAGCATTAATGGATGAGATTTTTCCGAAACATAAATTAAAAATTAGTACGATATTTGCGGATTTAGAAGCTATAGAGATTGATGAAACAATTGCTTTGTTAAAGCGAATAGGTTATAAAGCAAGTAACTTATAAATTTTTTTAAACAATTACCTCGATTTCGAGATAACTGTTGGGGAAATTTAAAAAGTTTTAGCATAGAGGAGAGAAATAAAAAAATGGGTTTTTTAAATAAATTATTTGGAACTGAAAAGCAGGAGGAACAAATCATGGAAAAATTAAATATTGGTATTATTTTAGGATCGACTCGTGAAGGTCGTGTAAGTCCGCAAGTAGGTGCTTGGGTGAAAGAAATTGCAGAAAAACGTGGAGATGCAAACTACACTATTATTGATATTGCAGATTATAAATTACCGTTATTAGGTGAAGCAGGTGGCGATGCATCAGGCGCGGCAGCTTGGTCTAAGGCTATTGCGCAGCAGGACGGTTTCGTATTTATCGTGCAAGAATATAACCATTCAATTACAGGCGCTCTAAAAAATGCATTAGATTATTTACGAGAAGAATGGAATAACAAAGCAGCGGGTATTGTATCCTATGGGTCTATCGGTGGGGCTCGTGCAGCAGAGCATTTACGAGGTATTTTAGGGGAATTGTTAGTGGCGGATGTGCGAGTGCACCCTGCATTATCTCTGTTTACAGATTTTGAAAATGGTACAGATTTCAAACCGGGTGCACACCAAGGGAATTCTGTAAATGAAATGTTAGACCAAGTAATTCCTTGGGCTACTGCATTAAAAACGATTCGATAATGGAGGCGTCCGAAAAGCAGTGTAAAGCACTGCTTTTCGGATGAATCTTAAAATAATGACTGTTCAAAAAGGCAAGTAGCTTGTTTTAAAGCTAAAGTAAATAAACGTTGTATCCAAGACGATGGGTCTTAACCGCAGCACCGTAGCTCTATTTTAGGTCAGCAAATTCTGCTGAATTAAGATAGATTTACGTTTTATCATAGATAAGTTTTACTAATATCCATTTAGGAGGAGCTAGTTATGAAAAAACAAACGACAGGTATACATCATATTACAGCAATTGTAGGACATCCACAGGAAAATATTGATTTTTATGCAGGCATTCTTGGTTTGCGTCTTGTTAAACAAACAGTAAATTTTGATGACCCGGGAACATACCACTTATATTTTGGTGACGAGGGTGGAAAGCCCGGCACAATTATTACATTTTTCCCGTGGGCAGACGCATATAAAGGGCGAATTGGTGACGGTCAAGTTGGAGTCACAACATATATTGTGCCTGTAGGAGCACTAGATTTTTGGAAAACAAGATTAACGAAATTTAATATAGCTTATAAAGAAGCTACTCGATTCGGAGAAGCATTTATACAATTTGATGACCCTCATGGTTTACATCTTGAAATCGTTGAACGCGAAAGTGGTGAGAAAAATAGTTGGTCATTCGGTGGTGTAACAAAGGACGTTGCAATTAAAGGCTTTGGTGGAGCGATACTCTATTCAAGCAAGCCAAAGGAAACAGCTACAACTTTGACGGATGTAATGGGGCTAGAAATGGTTGCACAAGAAGGAGATTATACACGCTTTAAAGCAACTGCTGAAATCGGCAATATTATTGACTTAAAGATGACAACGGGTGTTCGAGGAACAATGGGAGTTGGAACCGTGCATCATATAGCTTGGCGTGCTAATGACGATAAAGACCATATTGAATGGCAGAAATATGCGATAAGTAAAGGGCAGCACGTAACGGAAGTGAAAGACCGTAACTATTTTAACGCTATTTATTTCCGAGAATCTGGCGAAATATTATTTGAAATTGCGACAGACCCGCCAGGCTTTACACATGATGAAACTGCTGAAACAATGGGCAGTAATTTAAAGTTACCCGCACAATATGAGCAATATCGCGAGCGTTTAGAAAATAAATTAATCCCCATTGAAGTGCGCCCGCTTGATTAGAATGAAATCTATAAAATAATGAAGGGGCTGTCTGAAGTGTGGACAGCCCCTTCCGATTGATACATTAAATGTCGACCAGTCGTTTGTGAAGGATATTTATTTGAATGGTGAGAGTAAGACCATTGCTCAAGCAATTATCCATTGAGCCAACTCGATAGGCCTGAATGTTATAGCAGAAGGGGTTGAGCTAAAGGAGCTGAGCAAGGGGGCTACGTTTTTAGGTCAAGGCTATTACTATAGTAAGCCATTGAAGGTAGAGGCTTTTGAACGTTTTATTGAGAAATAAAAAACGCAGAAGGCAGACGGAAAAAACAAGTGCTAACTTGCTCGCCGCCTGCCTTCTTTGTTAGAGACGAATCGAACCATATTGTCGTCTGCTCTCAAAAAGGAAATTAATAATGCCTTTATAGTATGGAATAAATACCCCATCCTCGATTAGCTTAAAAATCTCCTCCTGTGAAGCCCATTTAACAGCTTGTACTTCCTCGGGTTGTAGCGTCAATGTGCTTAAATCAACATCGTACTCAATTAAATAATAATCATCAAAGCCGCGTTCAAAATTAATCGTCAATTGTGGACGGATGTTTTCAAAGTCATAATGAATGCCAAGTTCTTCAAATAATTCGCGTGCAGCTGCCTGTTGACTTGTATCACCTGCAACAGCACTGCCACCACATGTAATATCCCAAAGATTAGACCAACCTTGCTTAAAGGGCTGACGCTGCTGGATAAGCATTTCTCCGTTCGAATTAAAAATGCAAACATGCACAACTAAGTGCAGCTCATTCACTGCCATCGCATCTCCGCGCATTATTTGTTTTCCTATTTTATTGCGATGATAATCATATAAATCCCATTTCTCCATTGCGAAGCCCCCTTTTAAAATGATTAAATAAACAATAGAATTGAAGTATATCACAACATAGGAAGTGAACGGAAATGCATTTTCATATAAGAGTTCGTGCAGGGGCAGTCATTATTAAAAATAGTCAAATATTATTAACAGAATATAATGACCCTAATAGAGGGCTTGTTTACGATTTACCTGCTGGTGGTGTTGAACCGAATGAATCTATTATAGAGGCAGTAAGACGCGAAGCTAGAGAAGAAGCTTGTATTGAAGTAGAGGTCGGTCCGTTAGCTTTTGTCTATGAATACGTCCCGCATCTTAACTTAGAAAAATTCGGTACTACGCATACATTAGTAATGATGTTCGAATGTGAATTAAAGGACGGTTCTGTTCCAAGACTTCCAACAAAAGCTGACCCTAATCAAATAGGTGTAAAATGGCTTAAGGTAACAGAGCTACAAAATGTTCGACTTTATGCGGATATAGGGAAGTATATACAGGATTACACGTTGAATAGGAGAAATATTGAGCTAATTGAGGAACATACATTAAATTTAATGTAAGAAGATGTTAAACCTAGTGTTTTCAAGAGGTAAAGGGCTGTCCCAAAAGCCGTGCATAGCCGGCATTTTGGACAGTAGCGATGATGTTTCACAAAATGTTGATTCATATAAACAGAAAATGCCTCTTTTAAAAATGGGAGGAACATTGGCTTTAGCAGTGTTATCCTTCAGTAAAAGGGAAACGATAAAAACATTTATTTCAATGCATTGAAAAAAGGTAGTTCAGTTTTAGAGTAGAAAAATAAAATTGGTGTTAAAAATACATTGAAATAACAGTTTTTTAGTGTCTAAAATAGCAACTATTTCAGACATTTTAATTGTTGTCTTTATTAGATTTATAATAACTTATACAAATAATATTCATTAACAGGCATTCCATTTATTATTAATGAATGCACTTTTTCACCTTCCAATATAAAGCCCATTTTTCTATATAAGTTGAATGCTTTTATATTATCTTTTATAACAGTAAGCTCTAATCTGGAAATTTCAACTTCTTGTGACCACTCGAAAATTCGGTTGAATAGTTTAGTTGCAATCCCTTGCCCTTGATATTCTTCGAGAATACCTAAGACTAGATACGCAGAATGCTGGTTTCTTTTTAGGTTGCCACCTAACGCTGCGATAAAACCAACAATTTTACTTTCGGCTTCAGCTACAAAGAAGATTGATTTTTTTTCAGATAGGATTCTTTCAATTGATTTTCTTTGCTGTTCAACAGTTATCTCTCGTTCTCCAGGCTCATACAACATAAATCCAGACTCATCAATTTTTTTACTTAACTCTATAAACTTTTCTGCATCAGTTATTGTAATTGGTCTAATTATCATTGAAGTTATCTCCTTTTCGTTTTTTGGTAAACAAAAAGCACATACTCGCCCTCGAAAGGGACGAATATGTGCTGTATACCCGTGGTTCCACCCAAATTCCTACTCATGCATTACATCAGTAGCTCATTGATACAGATAACGCCTGTAAACGTCGCTAGTTTCCTAACGCGGCTCCAAGGGAGTAAATCATTTTGTCCAATCAGGAAATTTTCAGCCGGTGATTCCCCTCTCTAATGATCTTCTCAAAAATGACTCATATCCTTTTCTTTGCCTTTTAAATTAGCTCTTAATTTATCTTAAAATTTCAACGATGTCAACAGCCAATTTTGATTTAATTCTTGAAAGATGAATTTATATAAAACGAGCTAATTAATATATTTATAAACAATATATCATTTTGTTTACAAATTGGTAAATATATTATATTATATTTATCGAGGTGGTAATGGTGGATTTTCAAAATATATCGGTTGAGGAATTGATGAAAGGCTATCAATTAGATGGATTGCAATATCGCTGTCTTCATTGTGACCTAGTGTTTTGTTTACATGAGGTGTATCCGTTTCATCATAAGTTTTTAACGGCTAAGGGGATGGTACAGGTACATATACAGCAAGAGCATGGTACGGCATTTCACGCCCTTTTGCAAATGGATAAAAAAACAAGTGGTTTGTCAGAGGTGCAGCAGGAGATGCTGAAGCTGTTTTATGAAGGCTTATCGGATAAAGAAATTACTGTAGAAAGCAGCGTTAACAATATTTCAACAGTGCGACAACATCGTTTTAAGCTACGCGAAAAGGAAAAACAGGCTAAAATCTTCCTAGCCCTAATGCAGTTACTCTCAGAACCGAATCATTATAAAATTCATAGGGGGGCGACACAGGTGGATGAGCGTTATAGTATCGAGGATAAAGAGCGTGAAAAAGTGCTACAAACTTATTTTAAACAAGGTTTAGATGGTAGTATTGAAACGATTCCTAGTAAGGAAAAGAGAAAGCTTATTATTTTACAGCATATTTTACAGCGGTTTACGATTGGCAAAGTTTATACAGAAAAAGAAGTGAATATGATTTTAAAAAGCGTCCATGAGGATTTTGTTACTTTAAGACGTTATTTGATTGAATATGGATTTATGGACCGCAATACAGACGGTTCATCTTACTGGGTGAAGGAATAGGGGAATTTAAAAAAGGTGGGAAATGTGATTATTGTACATTTCCCACCTTTTTAATTTAGAGTAATGCTATAACAAATCTTATAATATAAATTAATATAACGATGAATGCAATATATTTTAAAATAGTAAATGATATTTTTAAGATGCCACCGAAAACAAATAAAATAGCTAAAAAAATAATTAGAGAAATTAAAAAGCTCATGTGTTACCTCCCTCTGTCTATAGTGCCCTTACACTATAATACGCATTTGGAAAGGCAAAAGATTCATTGAAAGATAAGGTGTTTCGAGGATTTACAGCAATATAGCATTAAACGGGGCTTATATTTTTTTGAGCTTTATTTGCGCCCTAAGTAACAACTTGTTTTATTTCATAAGTTGTTACATTTGGCGTTATATGTTATCCTTGAAAAATAAATTGTTTGAGGGGGATTTTATGAGTTTTAAAAAAGCTAGTATTTTTTCAGCATTGTCACTTTCTTTCTTGTTAGTAGGCTGTAGTGACAAAGAAGAAACACAGAATTTTGATAGTGTAAGTGAAGCCGTGAACTATACAATTACAGGCATTGAGCCGGGGGCTGGCATATCTGAGTCCACGCATAATGTGCTTAATGAGTATGAAAATTTAACAGGTTGGGATATTGAAGAAAGCTCAACGGCAGGGATGCTTGCACTTTTAGATGAGGCAATTAAAAATGAAAAGCCAATTGTCGTAACAGGTTGGGCCCCACATTGGAAATTCGAGGACTATGACTTGAAGTTTTTAGATGACCCGAAAAACGTCTATGGAGGCACTGAGAGCATCCATACACTCGCAAGATTGAATTTTGACAGGGATATGCCAAATGTCTATAAAATTTTAGATGCCTTCCATTGGGAATTAGATGATATGCAGGTGGTCATAGCTGAAGGTGAAAAATCATCCTTTGAGGAGGCAGCCGAAAATTGGGTAATGAGCAATGAAGAAAAAGTAAATGGCTGGTTAGAAGGGACTGAGCAAGGGAATGGGGAAGAAGTTCGGCTCGTCTCTGTTCCGTGGGAATCAGAAATGGCTTCAGCTAATGTCGTAAAAACAGTTTTAACACAGCGAGGCTACAATGTTACATTAACGGAAGTTGACCCAGCAGTTATGTTCCAAGCGGTTGCTACCAATGCTGCTGACGTGACGGTAGCACCTTGGCTACCTACAACACACCAATCTTTTTATGAAAGTCATAAAGATAATTTTATCGATTTAGGTGAAAATATGACAGGCGCACGCTCTGGCTTGGTTGTGCCAGCATATGTGGATATTGATTCAATTGAGGACCTCGAGCCGAAATAATGGGAAAAGGGGGCGACCACTACTTACTGTGGGACGCCCTTTTTTTAATAACGCTATATTTCCTTCACTGCAACCCAAACTTCACTATAAACATTATCAGTTGAATCATCATAGCGTGTAAAGGAAATGATTGGCTCATCTAATAGCTTATAATTTGAAGACGGGAGCCACACCGCATAAATATTGGCATATGTTTGCTGTAAAGTGGAGGGAAATGGTCCGCGATTTGGGAAAATAGCCCATGTATTTTCTGTTATCGTGAGTTGCTCTAAGTCGTCATATGGATTTTCCTTTGTTGTTGCAAAGCAAATCATATGTGTTAAATCTCCCTTTTCCTCCAAATGACCTTCATCGAAATGGTAGGAAGCATTTAATACTTGATGCGGATATAAATCGCCTAATTCATGCATTTCTGTTCGTTGCTGCTCCGTAATTGTTTGGGCTAATTCAATAATGGCATTGTTTTCTCCTTCAAATTGGATTGGTACTCTTTTTGTTACGCCAACTAAATTGAACTTTTCTTTCTTTTCTATTTTAAATTCCATTGAAATACCTCCTTTAATATCAATAAAAAATGAAAACTTCGGAAATGTTTTTTGAATTTTATTTTTCACTACTTCAGAGGGCAAAAAGCCACTCCAGTCGCGAAATGCTCTTGAAAATCCATCAACGGATTGATAACCATATTTAAAGGCAAGGTCTGTCACCTTTTCACCGTTGACGAGTTCGGCATTCGCACAGGATAATCGTCTATTCTTGATATACTCAGTTAATGACATGCCTGCCATATAAGAAAACATTCTTCTAAAATGATAGTCGGATAGCCCAACAATTTGAGAAATAGTTTCTCCCGAAATACTTTCCGTCAAATGAGCCTCTATATAATCCATTAATTGATTAAATTTTTGTAGCATTTATATCCCTCCTTTATATATTTATCGTAACGAAAAAAGCCTTTTCCCACTCGATATTTTATAAACGGAAATAATCGTTTGATATGATTAAGAAAAAGGGAGGTTACCTGGTGTTTACAAACGAACAATTAAAGCAGTTTATTAAAGGTAAAGTGCTTGGCGAAATGTTCCCATATGACACAGGGGATGAACATTTGATAATTAGTTATTTAAAGAGAATTAAAGCCGAGTTAGAAAAATCATTGCCAGTGCGCTGCGAAGTAGAGCCGTTACACTTTGGTAGTGGGTATGCATCATATATGCAATGGTTTGTTTATAAAACTGATATGTTGACACGTAAAGAGCGAGAAAAAGATGTAATGGAGGAGGAAAGGGAAGGGTTGATTGTCAATATTAGTATGCTTGCCCCTGTTGTATTAATTGGCAAAGGGGAGAAATCGACCTGCTATGTAAAGGGAGAATGGCATAGTGGTGCGATGACAAGTTTGGCAGAACCGCAACAATTGCTGATTCCGCCACATTTAAAGGAGTTATATGAAAACTTACAACGCCTTTTTATGAAATACAATTATGGGATTTTGTACAGGGAGGATGTAGAAAAACAGCTCCCCTTTAAAGCAAATATAGCAATAACTTTTAGAGAGCCAAAAGATTATTTAGTATGGGATGCAATTTTTTATTGGATGGACTAATATATGAAACTTATATTATAAAGGGCTCGTAAATAAACAGAGGTGAACATAATGTATCATTTAATTTTGCTGTTTTATTTTAAAAGCAAGTAATATTTTTGGAGCTGTTAGGAAAGGTAGATGATTTCTACTTTCTGACTAGCTCTTTTTATTTCAAAATTTAGCAATAAAAATCAAAAATCATTTTATACACTTTGTTATGCTATTGATGAAAGGAGGGGAAATCATCGTGAATTATGAATTCTCCTTAAATATGGTGATTGATTATATAGAGGAGCATTTGCATGAATCATTGGAAATTGAGCAAATCGCAAGACATGTTGGTTTTTCTAAATTTCATCTTCATCGGATTTTTAAAATGGTTATCGGTATGTCCATAAGTGATTATATAAGAATGCGACGGTTAGCAGCAGCATCGGCTATGCTGCTATATACAAATGAGAAAATTATTGATATTGCCTTTGCACATGATTTTGAATCACAGGAGGCTTTTACGAGAGCATTCAAAAAGCATTATCATTTGCCACCTGGTCAATACCGAAAGCTAATGTCTATAGCGCTGAAAAATAAGGAGGAATCTTATATGAATAAACCAATAAAAGGTTGGATTTTAAGTGGGGCAGACCCATTTAATTATGAGATGGGGGTTGACCGGGAGGTTGTGCATCAAGGGAAAGCATCTGGATATTTAAAATCGAAAACGGTCCTAGAAGGAGATAGCTTTGCCACGATGATGCAACAATTTAAAGCTGATAACTATTTGAATAAGCGTATTCGACTTTCGGGCTTTTTAAAAACGAAAGATGTGGGGTTATTTGCTAGTATGTGGATGAGAGTTGACAATGCTAGTGGAGATGTTGTTCAGTTCGATAATATGAGTAATCGTCCAATAAAAGGAACGACAAATTGGAGTAGGTATTCCATTGTATTAGATGTACCAAAGGACAGCTCGATTATATCATTTGGTATTATTTTATCAGGGCGTGGTCAAGTATGGGTTGATCAATTAGCATTTGAGGAAGTAGATGAAAATGTAGCATCAACGAATTTAGAAATACAAGCCGATATATTAAGCATGCCAACAAATTTATCCTTTGAGGAATAGACTAGGGGATATAATGAGAAAAGAATTGCAGTGAAAAATGCGATTTCCATTACCCAGTATTGTAATTGCAAATATGCTAATTTATCTTGGTTTACAAAGCGTCTCAGAAGCAGGTCATGCACTGCTTTTGAGACGCTTCTCTTTTTTCTATTTTAACCATTGCAAAATGGAAGGGTCTTTAATTTTATTGTCTTCGCTAAGCAGAATAATTTTTGACATAATTTCTGCTGTGCGCGGGTCTTCATCAGCAAAAGGAAGGAAAATTCGTCCACGATGCTGTGATTGGATTGCTAAAATTGGCATCATTGTACCACCAATTTTATGCACAGTACCGCTACCTAGATGAACGCTATAATGGGCAAGCGAGCCTTCGATAATAACATGCTGTTTTTCAACAGAAACCTTTGTTAGTTTTAACATTTGTGTTAGCTCACGGACAATGGCTGCACGCGTTTCGATTGTTGAGAAGCTAGCCTCTGGGTCTACACCACCGATATGTGCAACACTTACGACTAAGTCAACATCGCGCATTGTCTCAGAGAAAATTAAAGGTGGCACATCTTGTAGTAATAGCGGTTTGCCTGTACGGCGGTGATAAAATGCTACATATTCAATTGTTGGTGCTTCAATATCAGCTGGTGAGAACCAGTCTGCCATTGCATAAATTGTTACAATAATGTCTTGGTCATAATAAATTTTGCGTAAGCCTTCATCATAGTTAGCTGTCCAACCACGCGATTTCAACAGTGCAAGCGTTTTTTGTGGCTGGATTTGATGCCCTGCATAGCGTCCTGACACATTTTTATCCTGTTCGTCTGCATTGATAACATAAAGCTCGCGAAAAACTTGCTTAAATGGCTGGATGATTTTGTTTGCAAATACTTCATGCTGAATTTCAGACCATCTTTTTGATGCATATAAATCATATGGGTGTGCAATGCGAGCCTCTGCATCATCTGCTAGCGCTAAGTTCTTAATTAAGCCAACAGTTGCACCGCTAACAATATAAAGCTTTTTTAGCATAGGTGCTAAAACTGGATGGGCTAGTAGACCTTTTATTTCGCCAAAAGTAAAGACTGTTCCTTTCTCCATCGCCTCTTCAAAAGCTTTACGAGACCTACTTTGCTGTTCACGTAATTGTGTTCGGACATTTGTCATTTCTTTAATGATGCTATTCTTTTTCAAACGAGCTGGCACTGATTTTAACTGTTTTCCAGCTTTTCGAACGACAAAATCTACAAGTCCTTCTTCATTTGCCTGTAAGTATAGTGTAATGTCCTCCACTTCAGTCGGCTCGAAATATTTTTTAATCGCATCTAGCTCATAAATTTCCATACGCCATACAAAGCGTGTAACATCATTGCCTAGGTTTCGCGCTAAGTTTTCAATAGCAATGCGGCACGCAAGGCTTTCACTTTCTCTACGCTGTGCGCCAAATTGCTTGCTTTCCTTTAAAAATGCTTGAATGAATTGATAGCGTTTATAGGCGTCCTTCAATGGAAGCTTTTTGTTTAATGGTACAAGACCAATACAGCGTAGCTTATCTTTATTTCGTTTGTCAGCTATCTCATCCATTAAAGACTTTAGCTTCAAATGTCCTAAAGCGGCATCGGCAAAAAGCTGTGCCCTACGATGCGTAGCGCCTTCAGAGGCATATTTAGCGCTATCGTACAGTTTATTGAAGCGCTCTTTCCCAAGCTCGTGATAGCATTCGAGCAGCCACTCTTTTGCGAATGCGCCATCACGAAGCTCATTTGCCGTAATGCTTGTATAAAGCTGAATTTGACTCATACTTTCGTCGCTCAATGTATCAGTCGTATGTGCGCGGAAATACCAGGCGGCACTTTCCAGCCCCTTCCAACCTAAATACTCACTCACAAGTGAAATATAGGCAGGTGTATACATCATCGCATTTAAAAGCTCAGCTTCAGTAAACTCATACGGTTGTAATGCAGCTATTAAATCTTCTACAGTTTCACTAGAATCTGGCTTACAATTCTCTAGCATACTAGAAAAGACTTCACGCTTTGTGTAGTCATTTGACCAAATATAACCTCGCACTAGTGTTAGTCCCTTTAAAGCATTGATAATTCGGGCAAAATAAGTCACACCTACGATAGGCTTTAATGAATAATTAGCGATATGGCTTACTTCAGTTCGCATATCACCACGACTTAATTCAATATCAATAATACGCTCAGTGGATTTTTCATATACTTCCTTTAAAAATGGATAGCTCGTAATAAGTTGCTCACGCTGCTTCTGATTGTATAAATCGGCCGCATGATAGCGGTCAGCAAGTGGATTAAACATTTTTAAATAACAAGCATCGATGGGGACCAGCCCTAAACGATGTGCGCGAGCAATTACTTCATCATTTGCATATAAAATCGGTAAGTAAGCGGCTCCATCGCCAGTTTGCTTGTTATGCTGCTCACGCAGTGTAGTGATTGCTGCATAAAGGGAGAATAGCTGAGTAAATTGCTCATCTGTATCAAGGTGACGCTCACAAATCCTCATAAATGCTTGATAAAGCGGATATGTTTCATAATTATGAGCTGACCAATCAGATTCTAAATTAATTCGTTCAAACCATTTTTGTATCATTGATAAATTTTGGAAAATATCAACAGCCGTACTATATACAAAGTTGAACGACTCGATATGACTGTATTCTGTATTGTACAGTAAACCAACAATATTACGCACTTTACCGCCGTGTGGTAAGGTGTTTAACCAATAATTGAGACCGTTAATATTGTCGAAATTAATCCATTTCCCTAATAACATTTTCGCTTCGTCCGTTAAACCTCTATCCCAAGGTTCTTTGCCGTAATAGCTTTGTTTTACAAAAAGTTCAACTACTACACAATCTAAGACTGTTAGCCTCACATCATTCTTCCACTTTAACCATACATCTGCTAAAGGATAGCTGTGAATATGCTCTCCCTCTGTATCGAAAAGGGGGCTTACTTCTCTGCTAAGTAGTGCATCATAAGAGCCGCCATCCCATGCGCGTGCCTTATATTCATAGGAGGCGTAATCCTCAAATAAATCTGACAAACGCTGCAATTTCGCTTGGAGTTTTTCTAAGTCGAATGATGTTAGTATTTGTGCTGCGTTTTTAACAGTTACCTTAAGCGGTGGAATAGCATCTTTCGAGTAGCTTGGATTAAAAATACCATAGCCTGCAGCTAAAGTTTTATGGCTGGTATCTTCAACTAATGCTGTAATTAATTCCAGCTCTTTTTCAGTAGGTTTAGCAATATTACTCGTAATAGTAGAAATTTCCTTAATACCCACATTATCTGCTTTTTTTAATTCTACTAATAACTCTAAGCCACCTAAACGTAAATCCTGTTTCGTATTTTTCACTAAACGCTGAGCACTTTCTATTATTTGTGCTGATGGCTGTGCTACAAGAACTTTTAAAATTGCTTGTTTCGTAGCGCCTGATTTTAAGTAAAAGAGCTGCTCAATTGCCTCGATTTGTGCATTGGCTAAAGGCTCTTTTTTCTTTGCAATTAGTTGTAATGCTAAGTCACGAGTGCCGCGCTCCTGTAAGCATTCGATTAGAAATTCATCAGCAATAGGCAATTTTAATTTTTCTACGATAAAGCCTAATAAGTTTTCACGTTGATTAGGCGACAGTGTCTTACGATTGTTGTAAATTTTCATTACATAGTCGTGGTCATCCCAAGCGATTGCTAAAAGCATCAGACCATTAATAATATATTCCTTCGTTAGCGTATAGCTGGCCCAAGGGAATGGCTTACCATGCACCGTATACTCCTGTTTCTCTAACAATTCAACAATTTGCTCAAGACGCGGAATTAACGCTTTCGGATAATGCTCAAAATAATCTGGGTGAATAAAATGGTCATAAAAATGATATTTCGATTTGGTGTAATATGGGAAGATATCTTGCATAGCAAGTGTCAAAATATCTAAATCATCGTGCTTCATAATGACATCTAAAATTTGGTAGCGTAAAAAGATTTCGAGATTCGTTGTTTGGGCGAAGCAGAGTGCTGTTAATATTTGATGTTTTTTACCTTGTAATAAATGCTGTAGAACTGGTTGGATATTGTTCACATTGAGAGTTGCAGTGGACCAGAGTGCCGCATAGTTTTCAATAGCATCCTGCGATTTGGCGAATGCTTCGATATTAGCACCATTAGCAAGTATGTCATAGGCAATATCCAACAGCTTTTGAATAACCTTTTTATCGTCTACATAATATTGCAGTCCAATCCATGTTTCAACTGCTCGTTGCACAGAGGAAAAGCGTAATAAATCGTTTTCTTTTACAAGCTTCATAAAATATATAAGCGTTTGAGGTGTGCCTCTGTCGGCATTTTCTAATATCGCTTGACGTGTTCCTTCTTGACGTTGCGCGGCGAGCAGCAGCTGTCCAAGCCATTCAATAATTTTCATATTATTACTGCTTATAATGCTTCGAATTAATTGATGTGTTAAAATAGCGACATTGTTTTCACCAAAAATGGCCTCATATACATATTGCACGGCTTCTGCGTCGTTCATTGCTAATAAATGAGCAAATTTCACGTCGACAAAGCTTTGTGAGGCAAGGGGCTTATCCTTTTGATCAATATAAAAATTTAAAAATCCACGGTAATAGCTAGTTTGACAATTTCGTAAAATATCAACCACATTAGCTTTTTTATTCAGCGAGGCAGCAGCAATAATTGATAGGATGTGACTGGCATGTTGCTCTAAAGAATCACTATGGACAGAGCGACGATAAATACCTTGCTGAAAGGCATGTGTAGTTTGCTTGAAGCAATAAATTTGCAACTCTTTAGCAAAGTCCTCATCATATAGCTCTGTTAACGCCTCGAAAAGCCCAGCATCAAATAATTGCTCTATTGTAGTTAGTTTATGTTCCTTAATAACATTTTCGAATGTATCCACATGCTCGTATTGATATTCATTGTCTTCCTTTTCAGCTTGTTGTTCCATTGATTGTAAAAATTGAAGCAGTTGTTCCTTCATTCAACCATCTCCTTTACCATAGACGACCTGACAGCATCGTTAATTTAATGAATGTGAAAATACTTCCATCTTGCACATGCAATGGTGCGTCTAACTTTGTCAGCTCCACATCACCATGAAGTACTTTGTAAATACCGTCCTCAAATGCCGATAATGCCTCATCAATAGCAGCCTGCTCAGCCTGTTTAGCATCGCTATATTTATAGTTAAAGCCAACTTTGCCTTGTTCAAATGCAGTTTCAATATCTTCTTCCAATAAATACATAGTAAAAGTCTTTTCCTCGTTAAAGGCTTTGACATTTTGCTTGACGATTTGTGTAATCAGTTGACGCAGTGTATCTACTGAGGTTATATCAAAGGGGTGTAGCTCTAGCACAGGCTTACGTTTTCCAATCGATTTTACTTTCGCATAAATTCGCAATTTTTCCACCTCTTTATGTTCAATTATACAAAGCTGTTTTATAGATTAATAATAAATTTTGGTAAAGCTTTGCAAAATAGTGCGAAAGAAGTAATTGAAATTGTTGATATTTTCTGTTATTCTAAATATAGAACAAACGTTCCTATTTATAAAGGTTTATTGAAGGTTTTTCATAGAGTTAATGTCCATGCTACATTAACAATGTTATTCTTAATAGAAGGACGGAGGGAATAAGCTATGGGGAAAGTAATATTAACCAATATGTGTATGATTTATAATAAAAAAAATCATAATGTATTAGTTCAAAATAGGATTAAATCGTGGAAGGGGGTTGCCTTTCCAGGTGGACATGTAGAGGAAGGTGAAAGCCTTATTGAGTCAACGATTAGAGAAATAAAGGAGGAAACAGGCTTAACAATTACTAATTTAGAGCCATGTGGTGTCATTCATTGGCATAATGATGAAATAGGTGAAAGATATTTAGTTTTTAATTATAGAACATGTGATTTTAGTGGAGAATTGCTAGCTGAAACGCATGAGGGCAATGTATTTTGGGTACATAGGGATGATTTGCTGCAGCTTCATTTCGCAGAAGGTATGGAGGAGAGGTTACCGATGTTTTTAGAAAAAAAATATGCGGAAGGATGGTACGAAAAAGGAGAAGTGAAATGGTTTTGAATTATACGCGGTTATTACGAAGATGGCTATACCATTAAAAAAGGACACTTCTTTCTCATAAAATATTGATATCTTATCAGAAAGAAGTGTCCTTATGTTTAAAGATTGCAACAGAAATCCAACCACTACATTTAGGAATAAATTTCTTTGGAGGTTAGTTGCTTTGTAAAACATGTCCATTTACAATATAGCAACTACCTTGAAATTTCTTACATTCACTTTTCACTTTTGCAACGGCATCGGACAGTGCATCAGCGAATTCATATTTTGTGAAGCGATTATTGACAACGGCGATGGATAATGTGCTTATTTGAAACGGGACTCGTTCACCAGAGCGATTTGTAACAGAAAACGCATCATCTGTAAAATGGTGTTGGTCATAAAAGTGAATAATTTGTTGGTCGAAATCTGAAATAATGCGTGCACACATTTCTTCGATATCGTAATCTGTGCAAATAGCTACAAAGTCATCGCCACCTATATGCCCTAAAAAACCGTTTGTTGGCAAGACGTATTGCTTCAACAAATCGGTTATAAATAACAACACCTCGTCTCCTTTTTTAAAACCATATACATCGTTGTACATTTTAAAATGGTCGATGTCAAAATAGAGAATGCTATACTGTTCGTAATTCAATATTTCATTTAGTTTCTCATCTATTAATTGATTGCCGGGAAGATGGCTTAATGGGTTAAGTAAGCTAGCAAATTCTACTTGAATATCAACGAGCTTTAACAGTAATGTTCGTATGCTGACAACGCCTAAATAATTGCCGTCTTTTGTAACGATAATATCATCATATAAATCTTCCGGGCTACGTGCCATAGCGAGTGTGCTGACATCCATAATAGGCTTATAAAAATCCACGATTAATGGGGTCGATTTTGCAATCAGTTTGCTCTCTCTCCCCATATATAAATTGTATCCGTATAAAGTGCCAATTTTTTCGTAAAAATGTGTCCTTGAAATGTATGCAATAGGTACACGTTTATCTGTAACAACTAATCCGCGCAATGTCTGGTCTTTTGTAAAATGCTGATCGATTATTTTGTTTTTATTCGTCGGCTCAACACTCATAATTTGCTCAGCCATTTCTCCTATATAAACCATTTACAACTTCCTTTCACATTGGCTTTTTGGCTTGTAAAATTTCATGATTTGGCCTACCTAATGCATAGCCTTGTGCATAATGTACGCCAATCTCTTGAAGAAACTCTAGCTCTTCAAGCCGTTCAACTCCTTCTGCAATAATTTTAGTATCTAACTCCTGCACATACATCATAAGCATTTTAAATAATTGCTGCTGCTCTTTATGATGGTCAATAAACCGTACAAGCGAACCATCCACTTTAATAAATTCGGGCTTCAAGTAAACAAGGGTCTTTAAGCTATTATAGCCAGAGCCGACATCATCAATAGCGATGCGAAATCCTTGTGCTCGGTAATTCGAAAGCACACGTTCGAATTCAACGAAATCCGTTACGGCACTTCTTTCTGTCAATTCAAAGACAACTTGATTTGGTGAAATACCTAATGATGTCACGAGCTTAAGCGTTTCTCCGCTTTGATAGGTTTTATCAAGTAAAACGGATGGATGAATATTTATAAATAAAGTGTAATCTTCATTATCAGGCAAACGACTTTTGAACCTTTTTAATGTTAAATTGCGGCAAAAGCATTCAAAATCAAATACTCTATCTGTTTGTCCGATAAATTCAAAGAAAGCATCTGCGGAAGGGAATACGTTCGTAGAGCTTGGACGGTTTAGCGCTTCAAAGGCGAAAGTTTCTGTTGTTTGTAAATCCATAATTGGTTGGAAAAAAGTATTGATCTGATTTTCCTCCATTATTTTTGTTAGTGCAAATAATTTTTTATAATATAGTAGTTCCTCTTCACGTTTCGTATGTGTGCTTCGTATATATGAAAATAGTACTTGTTGCATGGAAAATAAATTCAAAAAAAGGCACCTCTTTAATTATTAATAGCTTTAGTGTACCTGTTATTTATTATTACTATGTGAAGCTTTTGTAAAGATTGTTTTGGAATCATTATTTGTCTAAAGAGACTATCTAAAAGCCGTGTATAGCCTGCATTTGGGACAGCCTCATGCTCAGGCTGATAGGTCATAAAATAGCCTTCTCGATTCGTCTCAGCAGCTTTCTAATGAAAAGACTATCCACTCCTTATATAATAGAGGAAACTCAAACTAAAATGGACGTGAGAGTTATGGAAACCATTTATATCCCTGCTGATGCTGTACGCATTATTAGTACATCTAGTAAAGGCGACCAATCGAAATCGCGTGTCGGTGACAAATGGGTCAAACAAAATACACGAGGATACGAAGGGCAAGCAGAAGTACTGGCTTCACTTGTACTGGCTCACTCTACGTTACAACAAATGGATTAAGTTTATTATCTGGTGAAAAGGACTACACGCCTAGTAAGCCATTATCGATTTTAAAACGTAAAGTAAAAGCAAAGCCGTTCAATTCAAGTTTTTCAAAGCAGCTTAGCCTTTATACAGGACCAGCCTTTATCAATAAACAGGCACTTTTAGAAGCTGTCGAATCAAACACTATGGATTTTGGACGTGCGAAGCAAGTACTTCACTCACAACTAAAAGATCCTAGCTTCAAACATTTATTTGTGGAAGGAAGTGGCACACATGATTGATTATATGAAGTTTGATATCATGTGGATGGATGACATGATTGCAACCGTCGATTTGAAGCCTTCAAATGGCGGAGCGCCTTATGTTGTGAACTATATAAGTGATTTCAACAAGCAATTTTCACCGAATATGGAGGGACATATCACATTAGAAGAGCTTGAAAAGTGGCTCAAATGGCGAACGTTCCCACCAACACGTGCGAATGCTGCTGAACTACTTGAAAGTCTAGGTATGCAAGCGTACAATCGCTGGGGCATTGTGCGTAAAACGCATGGTGTCATGGCAGATGATGAAATTTGGATTCGATTTAAGGGAGAGGAATTACGTCATAAAGATGTATGCTCACGAAAAGAGCTCTATTATCCTGTTGATTAAACTAAATAGAGAGGGAGTCTTTTAAAAATGCGATGAACACTAGCTTTAGCAGTGTTACCCTGCTGTAAAGGTGGAGCGATGCAACCCTTTATTTCAATGCGGTGTCAAAATAAAATGGGCTTTTCAGACAACCCAAAAATAATTAAAAGTACAGTTGTTCAGAAAGTGCGACATTTTCTGGATAACTGTACTTTTACGATAAATTGGGCTATTTGCTTCAGCGATAGAAACAATTGGACTTAAAGTGGCATTGAAAACGATTCAATTAAATCTTTGACAATGTTCTCCCGCTCCAAGCGAAGAAAATCGTTAGAATTGGTCCAAGCAAGCAGAAGAAGGCAAATGGGAAATAATCAACGGTTGAGACGCCCAGCACATCTGTAATAAAGATGCCACAAACACTCCATGGTATGAGTGGGTTGACGACTGTGCCAGCATCCTCTATTGCGCGAGCTAAGTTTTTTGGTGCAAGACCGACTTTTTTATATTGGTCCCGGAAAGTTTCACCCGTCAGTAAAATAGCTAAATATTGCTCACCGACTAAAGTGTTGACGCCAACACCTGTAATTGCAGTACCTGTAATAACGGAGCGTGCTGTTGTGAGTGTGGATTCAATTTTAGCGAAAATACTTTGGATAATACCAAGCGTAAATAATAAACCACCCATACTTAATGCTAGCAATACTAATGTAATAGTGAAAAACATGCTCGCAATACCGCCACGACTGAGCAACGTATTAACATCCTCATTTAATGTATTGGATGTGTAGCCGTTAAATAGAATATCTAATATCGCAGCCATTGAAAGTGTGTCGTGTAGAAAAGATAGCGCGATACCAAATATAGAGCCTATCGCTAATGTTAGCAATGCGGGTATCTTTTTTATAGACAAAATAACTAGTAGTACAAGCGGTAATAATGCATACCAATGCACTAAGTTTGTTGCGAATAGTGTCGTTTGAAAAGCTTCGATACTTTCAAGAGATGCCGTTGTACGCTTTGGTGATAGAAGTGCGTAAGCAATGATAGAAATAATAAATGCTGGCACAGTTGTCCATGCCATGTTTTTAATATGTTCAAATAAATCGATGCCAACAATGCTAGATGCTAAATTCGTCGTATCGGAAAGTGGTGACATTTTATCACCGAAAAATGCACCTGATACGATAGCGCCTGCTGTTAGCGCAAGTGATAAATCCATCGTACTCGCCATGCTAATAAACGCAACACCGACTGTAGCAACAGTCGTTAATGAGCTACCAATTGTGATGCCAACAATACATGTAATAACAAAGACAATAGCAAAGAAAAAGCTAGGTGTTACAGTAGAAAAACCGTAATAAATCAATGTAGGAATCGTCCCGCTAATTATCCAGCTACTAATGAGTACACCGATTAAAAAGAAAATAAAAACGGCAGCTAGACCAGATTGAGCGCTGTTTACCATTCCTTGCTGAAGCTGTTGGAACCGCACCTTTTTTAATAAGCCATATATAATTAATAAAGTGATAATGATAAGAATCGGGATATGTGGTGGTGCGCCAAATTGAATAATACTCGCACTCATAATACCGATAATTGCTAAAACGATTATAACCGCTTCCCAAAATGAGGGAGCTACTTTCATTTCTGTACGCAATATAAGAAGCCTCCTCTAAGATGTTTACTCTTTCACTGCAACGCGTTGAAGTGACGGAGTGTATTATAGCATAAAGCATACGCGAAGTATAGGTGAAAAATGAATTCTGATTTTATATAAAGTATCGAATTAAGATAGGCTTATTGGAGAAAATGAATGTGTTTTAGAAGTTGCAGTAGAGGTCTTAAAAACCTTATATTAGGAAAATTTTATCTATTATATAGGTCCGTAATAATGAGAGGTGTAATGTGAGCTAAATCTTCTCATACGAATGCATTATTGCACAACATATAAATGGTTGGCATAATATAGAAGGTTAATACTGTGAAGGAGGAAGAAAATGAGTGTTGGTAAGAAGTTAAATATCGTATTTTTCTCAATAATTTTTTTACTTTTTATTATAGTAATATCAGGATTAATAAATATTAGTAATGTTGATAAGAAGATGGAAGAGGCGCTTGAAAATCGAGTTGTCCAAATTCGCATTGTTGATGATATACGTTTCGGCATAGCTGCGCAAGGGGCTTATGTACGTGCTATCGCATTAAAAGCTACGAAGGAAAATGAAGAGAAATTTTTTGCGAATCAGCAATTATTACAAGATAAAATGGATGAGCTATCAGGTTTATTCAAAACCGACACGATGATAAATCATCATAAAAATATGCAGGAAAAAGTTGAGCAATTTAATGCTACTGCTGAAACATTTTTAGCTACTATTAAAGCTCGTCATATTAGTAAAGCTCAAGATATTGTAAATAATGAGTTACAGACAATTAACACAGAAATTTTAAACATTGCAGATCAAATGGTGGTATATCAAGATGGGAAGTTGAATGAAATCTCAAAGCAGTCGGCAACAGCAATTACCATTGCTAAAACTACTTCGATTATTTTAGTCATTGTAGCAGTATTAATTGCTATCGGTCTTGTTATTTTCGTTAAGCGAGCTATAACAAAACCGTTAGTAAGAATAGTTGAATCGACAAATGTAATTGCACAAGGGGATTTAACGGAGCCAGATATTCCAGTACAAACGAAGGATGAGATTGGTCAGCTTGCCACAGCCTTCAATTTAATGAAGGATAATTTGAAAGGTCTGCTTGGCAATGTACAATCCAACTCGGAGCAATTAAGTGCAGCAGCAGAGCAACTCTCGGCGAGTACAGAGGAAGTGACCGCAACAACTACAGATGTGACAAATCGTGCATCAAATACCGCTGAAATCACACGAACAGCTTCTAATGCTGCAAATGAAAGCGCAAAAGCAATGGAAGAGACGGCTGTTGGTGTACAACGCATCGCTGAAGCCGCGCAGGACTTGCAGACAAGCTCTGTAGATGCAAGTGCAACAGCTACAAATGGTAGCGTCATTATTAATAAAGCGAAGCAGCAAATGGAAATGATTAATAGTTCTACAACAGAAGTAAATGAGCTTGTACAAAAGCTATCGAAGCAAACAGAAGAAATTAGCCAAATGACAAAAGTCATTACAGATATTACAGAGCAAACAAATTTACTTGCATTAAATGCCGCAATTGAAGCTGCGCGCGCAGGGGAGCATGGGAAAGGCTTTGCAGTTGTAGCAGATGAAGTGCGTAAGCTTGCAGAGGAGTCAAAAAGTTCTGCCAATACAATTGTTACATTAACAACAGAAATTCAATCTGATACAGGCAGTGTTGAAGCTGCCGTAAATCATTCACTTCTATCTGTTAAGGATGGGGTTGAAATTATCAATCAGGCGGGACAAGCATTCCACGCAATTGAGGAAGCAGTAACGAATATGACAGAGCAGATTGAAGATATTTCAGCTACTTCCGAGCAATTATCAGCAAGTGCAGAGCAGGTGTCGGCATCTGTAAATGAGATTGCCACGAATGCGATAGAGTCCGCTACTGATATTGATATGGTAGTAGCAGCTATGCAGGAGCAGGCTGCCACTATGGAAGAAGTAAGTGGTGTAGCAGTGAACTTAAGTGATAATGCGCAGGATTTGCAAGCACAAATTCAAAGATTTAAAGTGTAAGAAGATGAAGTATTCATTGAAAAGAGGCTGTCCAAAAAGCCGTGCATAGCCGGCATTTTGGACAGTAGCGATGAGGTTTCGCAAAATGTTGATTCCTATAAACAGAGAACGCCTCTTTTAAAAAGGTGATGAACATTGACTTTAGCAGCGTTATCCTTCAGTAAAAGGGAAGCGATGAAAACATTGATTTCAATTCGGTGTCAAAACAAAATGACTTTTCGGACAACCCCCTATTAATATTGTGGAGGAAGCTTCAAAGATTAATTCATAGGGGAAGTCCTCTTCTATTTTGCTGTTTGAAAACGAGCTACTTCTAGCTGTAGTGTTTGGGCTAGCTGCGCTAATTGCTCAGATGCATCGGCCATCTCAGCCATTGTTGCTGATTGCTCTTCGGTGATAGCTGATATACTGAGTGTATGCTCATTTGTAGTAGCTGATTGCGCTCGTAAATCGTTAACGATGGAGGCAATAGCCTGTAGTTCAGAAAATACCTGTGCAGTATGTTTATTCGTTACATCAATCATTTGTTTTAAGTTATTGATAGACGCTTCAATGTCTTCGAAAATTATGCCTGTTTGTTGTACAGACACAATGCCTGATTCAGCAATTTCTTTGCTTTTCCCCATCATAGCAACGGCTGATGCTATTTCTGTTTGAATTTTTCGCACCATTGCCGCAATTTCATTAGATGTATCACCAGTTTGTTCAGCTAGTTTTTTTACTTCTCCTGCAACTACGGCAAAGCCTTTGCCTGATTCTCCAGCTCTTGCAGCTTCTATCGCGGCATTTAAGGACAATAAATTCGTTTGGTCAGCAATTGATGAAATAAGTGTGCTCATCATTTCGATTTTTTGAGACTCGTCTTTTAAATTGACAATTAGCTCAGCACTTGCTTCGACTTGCCCATGAAGATGGGTTATTTCAGAAATAAAATCATGTACTTGTGAAGCGCCATTTGTTGCGGCTTTTACCGTTGATAAGGAGCTTTCTACAACCGTTTGTAAAGTTTCTGAAAACTTCTCCATATTTTCTGTAATATTCACTGTTAGCTTATTCAATAACTCGTTCATTTCATACTGATTTGCACTATTTTCCGTCATTTCTGTCATTGATGTTGCTACACTCGTTATAGAAGTATGTACTTCGCTGACGCTAGCGGTTAGCTGCTCTGAAGTAGCCGCAACAGTTTCGGAGCTATAGTGAATATTGTTCATAATATGATTGAGAGAATCTATTGTTGTATTATAGGAAGTGGCCATTTCCCCAAATTCGTCTTTAGAATCAACAACTACATGTTTTGTTAAGTCTCCAGTAGATAAGACCCCTAGTTGATTGTTTATTCTGTCAATTCCATTTGTAATATATTTATTAATTATAGTCATAGTTGCGACAATTAATAATAATAAAAGGCCACTAATTAATATTTGTTGCGTTAAAGATTTTTGTAATGGGGCGTACATTTCTGCTACTGATGCTATTAACACTACTTTCCATGGCATACCAGCAATTTTTTGATAGTGAACTATATAGGACTCTCCGTCTATTTCAGCGGTAAAGGAACCGTCCTCCTGAGTGATTTGTTCTACTGATATGGATAAATATTCCTCTATAGTTGTTGAGTTTACTTTGTTTATATCAGGATGCGTTAAAAATAAGCCGTCTGAGTCTACCAAAAATGCATAGCCACTATCGCCTATTTTGACGTCAGAAACAATTTCTTGAATAGAGTTTAGTACGTAGTCGCCTGATATAACACCAATAGGCACTGAATTTCTTGTTATTTGCACAGCCGCTGTAATAAATGTTTGCTGAAGTGCTTCGTCAAAATAAGGAGTTGTCCAAACAACATCGCTAGAATCAAGCCCTAGTTGATACCAGTCTGTTGAAGGATAATCGTAATCGGCATCTTCATAAACAGTTGTATAGACGATTTCATTTCCTTCTTTATAAGCATACGGCCCGAAATACTCATTTAAAATATTTGTATTAAACCAGATGCCCATTCCAAATGTTTCCTGATTAATTGGTAGCACTTTTTCAAAATACTTTTTTGCTTCTTCTCTTGTCATGAATTCACTTTTAGCTTCAAAGGAAGATTTGGTGCTTAGCATCATTTGCGAGTGCAGGTTCAGCTTCGTTAATACTGACTCGGCTGTTTTATCAAGTGTTAATGACATTTCATTATGAACAGCACGCTCCATATTAGCAGAGCTATTCATATAATTAAGGGCTGCTATGATTAAAAGAAACACAACAGTAATAAAAATGATAACACTTACTTTAGAACGAATTTTAAGATTTTTGAATAGCTGATTCATGAAATATCCCCCTTTTATGTAAAAATACAGGTAAATAACCTTATGCATCATGTGCTAACTAGTTTAATTTTATCTATAATATAATAAGAATACTATCTTTATTCCTAACGAAATTGTAAATCAATTATAAAGAATTGTAATTTCCTATTTTCGGAAATCCCTATTTAAAGAAAACATATTGAGGTTTAAATAATATTTTTGTGAGGTGTTAATAAATGAATAAAAGCAAGCTAAATCCAAAGGTAGATGAATTTTTAAGCAATGTGACCACATGGAAAGAGGAGTTTGAAGCACTGAGGGGAATGCTGTTAGATTGCGGGCTAACCGAGGATTTCAAATGGATGCATCCGTGCTATACGCAGCGCAATAAAAATGTCGTACTCATCCATGGCTTTAAAGAATATTGTGCGCTATTGCTACATAAAGGGGCATTATTGCCAGACCCAGCAGGTATTTTAGTGCAGCAAACAGAAAAGGTACAAGCAGCACGCCAAATTCGCTTTAAAAATTTACAGGAAATACAGGCACTTGAGCAGACTATAAAGGAATATATTAACGAAGCCATTAAAATTGAAGAGGCAGGCTTAAAAGTAGAAGTGAAAAAAGAAGCGGAAATCGAAATGCCTGAGGAGCTACAAAGCAAATTTGAGGAAGATGCCATCTTCCAAAAGGCTTTTGAGGCACTAACGCCAGGTAGGCAAAGAGAATACATTTATCATTTTGCCCAAGCGAAGCAATCAAAAACGAAGATAGCACGCATCGAGAAAAATATGCCGCGTATTTTAAACGGCAAAGGTTTGCGCGATTGCGTCTGCGGCTATTCCAAGCGTATGCCTACATGCGATGGCTCACATAAAAATATGGAATAAATCTGTATACTTTCGGTACAATAAAGAGGTCGTCTGAAAAATCATTTTGAGACGACCTCTTTGCGATAGGAGAGAGCTGTCACAATCTTCTTCTCAAAAAAGCTTTTCAGACGGTTTCTTTATATCGATTCATGAGCTTTTCTTTATGGCTAATCATAATTTCGGTTAAATCAATATCATACTTATCTGCCAAGATAAAAAGATTATCGAGCACGTCGCCAAGCTCCTCTTTTAAATTGTCAATTTGTTCTGTTTTAGTTAATGCCGCTTCATCTGGACGGTCACGCCCAATTTCAATTGTGCGAATAGCTCTTGAAACTTCGCCAACTTCCTCCGTTAAAAAGTTTACGCGAATAAATGGACTTAGCTGATACCAATTGCGTTCCTTATAAAATGCAGTAATCCACTGCTGGTATTCAAAAATATTCATAAACAATCCCCCTGCAATTATCCTCTCGTTATATGATAACAAAAAGATGGGAAAATGCGGTCGCAATTAATAAAATAAGTTTAAATTTTGAGCAATACTGTCCCATTGCTTTTTCTTTTGAATAGCTCTTTGAGAATCCCAAGTTGGATTAAAACTGCGATAAGTTATAAGTTGATTCTCAATCGTTCGTAAATCCCACCAGCCTAAAGCAAGACCACAAATAAATGCTGCTCCGAGAGGGGAAAGGTCCATTTTATCTGTTGTTTTAATGTTTAGTTGTAGGAAATTTGCTAAATCCTGAATAAGAAAATGATTTGAAGTCGCACCACCGTCACAGCGTAGTGCCTGAATCGTTAATGCTGATTCTTTTGTAATTAATTGTGTTACATCTCGAATTTGGTGTGCGATACTTTCAATACATGCTCTTATAATATGGGCACTTGAAGAGCTGCGACTTAGCCCATAGATAGCGGCTTTCGCTTCACTATTCCAGTACGGTGCGCCCATACCGTGAAAAGCTGGAATAATAACAACCCCCTCACTCGAAGGTGTATTTTCTAGAATCTCCATCAATTCCTTGTAATTTTTAAATAAACCTAAATTATTTTTTGCCCATGAAATGGTATCACCAGTGCTATAAATAATACCTTCTAAAGCATAATTAATTTCTGATTTAAGCTTCCAGGCTACGGTTGTTACTAGTCCATTTTGAACAGGGATGGGGCTGTTGCCAATGTTCATCAAGACAGATGTACCCGTGCCTAATGTAGCTTTTGCCATACCGACTTTAAAGCAGCCTTGAGCAAATAAAGCCCCCTGTGAATCACCAATTACACCGTAAATAGGAATAGCAAGCAGTGCTTCGGGCAAACGTAAATCATTCGTACTGCCGAATGCAGCATCTGATTCTAAAATTTTAGGCAACTTTGCATTATCCGCATTAAATAATGCGATTAATTCCGAATCCCAATCGAGTGTATGAATATTAAATAGTAGGGTACGGCTTGCATTCGTATAATCTGTAGCATGTACTTTTTTATTTGTTAAATTATAAATAATCCAACTGTCCATTGTTCCAAAATAAGGCTGCTGCATGCTCGGGTATGCTTGTAGTAACCATTGGAGTTTTGTAGCAGAGAAATAAGGATTAATCAATAAGCCCGTTTTTTCTGCAATCATATCATGATGTCCAGCTTCAATTAATTGCTGACAAAGAGGAGCTGTACGATTGCATTGCCAAACAATTGCATTTTGCACTGGCTGCCCCTCTTGATTCCATAGTAAGCAGGTTTCGCGCTGATTCGTTATTGAAATTGCCTCGACATCTCCATTTTTTAATTGCTGTTTCTCCACTAATTCATGGAAAAGCTGCAAGAGGTTCTGATAGATTTCCTCAGGATTATGCTCAAGCCATCCAGGCTGTGGATATATTTGCCGATGATCAAGCCCCAATTTATCAACAATATTTCCTTTCTTATCAACAAGAAATACTTTTGTTGAGGAAGTGCTTTGGTCGATAGTTAAAATAAATTTACCCATTTTAATCAGCCTTCTTTAAAAATGCTGTAATATCCTCTGCTAGTTGCTCGGCATTTAGCCCATAGTGATTGAATACTTCCTTCGTTTTACCTGCAATAGCAGGCTCGTCAGGGATACCATATATTTTCATTGGAACGGACTGTGATTGTACAACAACTTCTGCAACAGCGGAGCCTAAGCCGCCGTAAATTGAATGCTCCTCAAGCGTTACGATATATTTTGTTTCTTGAGCAGCCTTGATAATCGCTGCTGTATCTAATGGCTTGATTGTATGCATATTAATTACTCTACAGTGAGTATTAGACTTCGCTAGCTTTTTGCTCGTATCAAGTGCAATTTTGACGGTTTCACCACAAGCGATGATTGTTACATCGTTACCTTCTGCAAGTTGAATAGACTTACCTATTTCAAAATCGAAATTATCAGAGTCGTACACATCGGCTACCGGATTACGTCCAATTCGCATATAGGCCCCCTGCTCATAGTTTGTCAAAGCTTCAATCATTTTCTTTGTTTCGTGACGGTCAGCAGGTACGACTACCGTTAAATCGGGAATCGCTCGAGTCACTGCAAAATCCTGTACAGAGTGGTGTGACATACCTAGTGCACCGTAACTAATACCACCGCTAATACCGATTAGCTTTACATTTGTTTGAGAGTAGGCAACATCGACTTTAATTTGTTCAATGCTCCGCATACTTAAAAAACAGGCGGGTGAAGTAACGAAAGGCTTTTTACCGCTGTGCGCTAGACCAGCCGCAATACCAACAATATTCTGCTCTGCGATGCCAACCTCAACAAACTGCTGGGGATAAGTTTCGGCAAAGGGTCCCATTGCAGCAGAGCCTCTGGAATCACTTGCTAATACATAAATAGAAGAATCTTTTTTAGCCAATTCTAAAAGTGTGTCACATACAACTTGTCTATTAGGAATTGTATTCATTAGCTACTAGCTCCTTTCGATAGCTGTCGATTTGTTGTTGCAGTTCTGCTACGGCTGACTGCAGCTGCTCCTCTGTTGGTACTTTATGATGCCAGCCCACTTGATTTTCAGCGAAGCCAACTCCTTTACCTTTAACAGTTTTCGCTAAAATTAATGTTGGTTTATCGCTTGTTGAATCAATGGCTTCAAAAGTTGCGACGAGCTGCTCCATGCAGTTTCCGTCAATTTCTATCACATTCCAACCAAAGGCTGCCCATTTCTCGTTAAGGGGATCAGAGGAAAGGACATCTGATGTACTGCCTGAAATTTGCAGCCCATTCATATCTACTATGCCAACTAAATTCCCTAGCTTATAATGCGCCCCAGCCATGGCAGCTTCCCATATAGAGCCCTCAGCCTGTTCACCGTCACCCATTAAACAGTAAACTTTGTAGCCTATTTGCTCACGTCTGCTTGCTAATGCCATACCTACACTGATGGATAGCCCATGCCCTAAAGCACCTGTGTTCATTTCTATTCCTGGTACTGTATTGTTTGGATGACCTATTAATCTAGAACCAAATTGGGAAAATGTTTCTAATTCTTCTTTCGGAAAATAACCCAAATCAGCTAAAATGCACCAAAGTGATTCGACAGAATGCCCTTTACTTGCAATAAAACGGTCACGGTTTTCTAGCTTACTATTTTCTGGTGAATGCTTCATTATTTTATAATAGAGTGCAGTTAAAATATCCGTATTGCTTAAAGAGCCCCCAGTATGACCTGCTTGCGCTCTCGTAATCATTTGCATAAGGTCTATTCGAATTTGAGCAGCTTTTATTTTTAAATTAATAATATCCATGCTTAAAATTCTCCTCTCAACCATGCTTTAATATAATCTTCACTAGGTGTTGCTGGATCTGGAGTTAATCCATCAATATATTTACACGCTTCATAAAGAGCTGCCCCAACGCTTGCATGTATACCAACGATATGATGAATATATGGTCCGGTTACAAGTTTTTCCTCCCATAATGGCCAATTATCAACTTCAACCCATACCCAAGAGCCTCGCGTATAAGGACCTGAAATGCCACGGGCATTACCAAAGAATAAAGAGTATTCCCCGTGATCGCCATCAAAACGAGCTAATGTCATTTCGCCACCTTTAATTTCACCTTCATGTGTGCCCGGTGCATGTGAATCAAATAAGAAATGTTTTTGCAATCTAGGTTCTTCCTCTACACTTAAAGAAACGGGGAAGTTTCCACAGTGGAAAAGTAATTCACCATTATCATTTTCAGGATGGCGTATTGTTAAATCTGCAAAGAAGGTAGGACGTTCATTAAGCGCTGCTGCTTGAAGCATAACTGAAGAAATTGCGCCATGAATATCCGTTTCACAAGTTACAGGAATTTGTTCATCTGTCAAAATGGCATTTGCCAAGCAAGGCATAATACCGATTGCATCTTGTAAAGATGACCAGCATTGTATAGCGATTGCAGAACATTTATTTTTCTCCGCTAAATTTTTCATAGCTACTTTTAAAGCGCCAATTTTTCGGATATGCTCCTCCTCGACATCGATAGCAGTAAGGTGCTTCTGAACATAGGCGATAGCGTCTAATAATTCTGGAGGATTTTGAGCTTCAACTTTATTTGTTTGGCGTTTGATTTCTTCTAGGGTAATAGGATGTAATTCAACGCCGAATTTTTCTAATAATTCACCTTCATTACAAATAACAGACCAGAAATCTGTAGGACGTGGTCCAATTTGTAAAATGCGTAACGAACGGAATTGCTTCACCACATTAGCCGCACCGATAAAAGTACGGAAGCCACGTTCAAAAACAATATCCTCGACAGAGCTATTGACAATATAAGAGAATGGGACATTGAAGCGACGAAGTATTTTACCTGTTGCAAAAAGTCCGCATTGTGTATCGCGTAGGCGCATGCCGTTTTCTAATGGTGCTTCGTCGCGCGGTCCCCAGAGTAATACAGGTTTATTCAGCTTTTTTGCAACCCGTGCAACGCTATCCTCTGTTCCAAAATTACAATGAGGGAAAAATAGTGCATCAACCTTCTTCTCTGTAAAGCGTTCAACAATCTTTTCTTCGCAATCTAAATCGCCATATAAAAGCCCCTCTTTATTTATTCCTTCTAAATCAACTATTTCAATGTTTAAATTAAAGGAATGAATTTTATTTAAAATTAACTCCTTATACCTTTGAGCGTCTTCAGCACTAAAGACATTTCTACGTGTAGGTGCATAACCTAGAACTACTTTCTCCATACATGTCAACCCCCTCGACATAATTTAATGGTTCAACACTGTGAAATTGGGTGTGTTGAACCAATTTAATTTTGATTCTATCATTATCGGAATAATTAGACAATAAAAATAGTTTAGCTATTAACTAAAAAATAACTAAAATAAAACTAAAATAATTAGTAAAAAACACTTTTAAAATTCAGATTATTATGTTAATTTATTAAAGAGAATAAATAATTGGGTGATAAAATGATGAAAATAGAAGATATTGCAAGATTAGCGAATGTATCAAAATCAGCTGTTTCTTTAGCTTTGAATGGTAAAAAAGGTATTAGTGAAAAGACGAGAGATAAAATTTTACGAATTGCAGATGAAAATGGTTATATGCATAAAAGTAGTACTAGTGAAAAAATGAAATTTAGTAAACTAACAGTACGATTTTTAGTTGTAACAGATACATCATTTATGCAAGAACAGTATGAGAAAAAACCTTTTTTTAGTGAATTAATTCAAAGTGTGCAGGAGCAATGTGCTCAATTTGGGTGTGAACTTACTCTTTCAACAATGGATTTGAAAAGTTTATTAGAAAATAAATTTGAATACACAGCAGCAGACCAAGATGGAGTTATTTTACTAGGTACAAATCTTACAAAAGAGCAGATTTTATTAATTAAAAATCAGTTTAGTAAATTAGTAGTGTTAGATACATTGGTACCTGAATTAGAGGTTGATTTTGTTGTTATGAATAATCGCATGGGGATTTTCCAAGCAGTCCAACATTTAGTTGATTTAGGGCATAAAAACGTGGGTTATATCAAATCTGAGGAACGCATTCCAAATTTAGATGAACGACAAGAAAGCTTCAAACAAGCAGTTGAACGTTATGGTTTGGATAATAGCTTTGTCAAATATCAATTGACTTCAAATCATATCGGTATAAACCGCTCCTTTCAAAAGTGGATAGAGAAAATTCAACAAGAAGGTAATGCACCAACTGCTTTGCTTTGTGAAAATGATTATTTAGCTATTAGTACTATAAAATCATTGATAGATATGGGTATACGTGTACCGGAGCAAGTTTCGGTGATTGGCTTCGATAATATCAATGAATCTGTTGTTATTACGCCAGAACTGACAACTATTCATGTGGATAAGCAACAAATGGCAGCAATGGCTGTAAGAAGGCTCAACTCTTTAATTCGTGAAGAAGAAATGAGTATAAAAGTAATGGTTGATACAAAATTAATTTTTAGAAAATCAACAATAGGAATGGAATGATTTATTGCAAATAGCGACATTTTGGGGGTGGCAGTATTGGAATTAGTCATGTCGAATATTAAAAAATCTTTTGATGAAGTGAAAGTATTAAAACATGCTCAAATTCATGTAAGACCGTCAGAGGTACATGCGCTTATGGGGGAAAATGGGGCTGGAAAATCGACATTAATGAAAATTTTAACAGGTGTCTATACAAAGGATGAAGGAGAAATTCGAATTAATGGCGAGGTGGCTCAAATTCATTCGATTAAAGACAGCGAGAAATCTAAAATTGCCTTTATACATCAAGAATTAAATGTGCTGAATGAAATGAGCATTGTGGACAATATGTTTTTAGGTAGAGAAATTACCAATCGTTGGGGCTTTGTTGATAAGAAAAAAATGGAGAAGCTTGCAACTGAAAAATTGCAAATGCTTGGGTTAGAAGTAAACCCGAGTATAAGTATCAAATCTATCTCTGTCGGCAAACGTCAGTTAGTAGAAATTGCTAAAGCATTATTATTAGATGCAGAGCTGATTATTATGGACGAGCCGACAGCAGCTTTAACAGAGAAAGAAATTCGATTGCTTTTCCAAGTAATCAGACAGCTTAAATCACAAGGGAAGTCCTTTATTTATATATCACATCGCATGGAAGAGATTTTTGAAATATGTGATGCCATCACAGTAATGCGAGATGGCACATTTATAGGGGAAAAAAAGAAAGCGGATACAAGCTTTGATGAAATCGTTAAAATGATGGTCGGCTATGACTTAAGCGAACGTTTCCCACGACTTGAGCGCGAGCCGGGAGAAGTTTTGTTAGAAACAAAAGATTTAACGTTGGAGGGGAGATTTGAAAATGTTAGCTTCCAAGTGCGGGCAGGTGAAATATTAGGTTTTTCTGGGCTAATGGGTGCTGGACGTACAGATGTAATGCACGCCATTTTTGGAAGCTGCCCTGCTGCCAAAGGGAAAATTTATATTAGGGGTAAAGAGGAAAAAATTAATTCACCCAAAACAGCAAAAAGCTTGGGGATAGGCTTTATTACTGAGGATCGAAAAAATGAAGGAATTATATTGGATTTCAGCGTGAGTGAAAATTTAATGTTATCTGCATTAAAGGATTTTACGACATCAAATTTTATTAGCGATAAGAAAAGGTTATCCGAAATGGAGAAGTACAAAAAGAAGCTCAATATAAAAATGGCTTCTTCGAATAGTAAAATTGCTAATTTATCAGGAGGAAATCAACAAAAGGTAGTTATTGCAAAGTGGTTGCATACGAATCCTTCCATTCTTATTTTAGATGAGCCGACACGAGGTGTAGATATTGGTGCTAAAAAGGAGATTTATGAAATTATCAACGATTTAAAAGCCGCTGGTGTTGCCATTATTTTAGTGTCAAGTGAGCTACCCGAGGTTTTAGGTATGTGTGACCGTATTGCTGTAATGAGAGAAAAGAGATTAGTAAAAATTTTTGAACGGGATGAAGCAAATCAAGAAAATATTATGGATTTTGCAACGAGAGGGTGAGGAAGAATGGCTAAAGCTAGAGCGATTTATGATAAATACGGGACGGTAATTGTTTTACTACTGCTAGTAATAATTATTTCAGTAATGAATCCTAAATTTTTAACTACATATAACATTTTGAATATATTTAGACAAGTTTCAATCAATGGTTTGATTGCATTAGGTATGACCTTTGTTATTTTGACAGGGGGAATTGATTTATCAGTCGGTGCTATTTTAGGTTTATCTGGCATGGTATTAGGTTTATTAATTTTAGGTGGAACACCTGATGTTATAGCGATTATCATTGTTATCCTTTTAGGTGCGGGATTGGGGCTATTCAATGGTTTTCTTGTAGCAAAAATAAAGCTTCAAGCCTTCATTGTTACGTTAGCTACGATGACGATGTTCCAAGGGATTACTCTTATTATTTCAGATGGAATTCCAGCAATGGGTGTAACGACAAATGCAAAATTTTTAGACTTTATTAGTCAAGGAAAGCTTCTAGGGCTACCCTTGCCGATGATTATTTTTCTAGTTGCATTTATCGTTTTATATATTTTAATTGAAAAAACAGTATATGGACGCGGTGTTTATGCAGTTGGGGGGAATGAGGAGGTAGCGAGGCTATCCTCGATTTCCACAATTAAGACAAAAACGCTAGTATATGTGATTAGCGGTGCGATGGCAGCTTTAGCAGGGGTTATTTTAACATCGCGCTTAAGCTCTGCACAACCAACTGCGGGTGCTGGGTATGAATTAGATGCAATTGCAGCTGTTGTAATTGGTGGCACAAGCTTAGCGGGTGGTAGAGGTAGAATTTTTGGAACATTAATTGGGGTACTCATTATTGGTGTGCTAAATAATGGTTTAAATATTATTGGCGTTTCATCATTCTATCAGCAAGTTATAAAGGGGCTAGTTATACTTATTGCGGTTATTTTAGACCGCAAAAGTTCTAGATAAATTAAACCTTAGGGGGAAATGTTTATGAAAAAATTGTACTCTTTATTCATGGTAGCGGTATTAATGGTCTTTTTAGTAGCGTGTAACAGTGAAGGCTCTTCTGGAGAAGGAGATAAAAAGCTTGCTTTGTTAATGGCTGATTTAGGGAATCCATTTTTCCATGTTTTACGTGATGCCGTAAAAGAACAGGCTGAGTCATTAGGCTATGAAGTAATTGTCTATGATGGTCAAAATGATGCATCGAAGCAACCATCTCAAGTAGAGGATGCTTTACAAAAAGGTGTCTCAGCGATTGTCATTAATCCTGGTGATGAGGACTCTACGGCAAATGCTTTAAAAGAAGCCATTGCACAAGGGATTCCAGTTGTTACAGTTGATCGTAAAGTAAATATAGATGGAATTTTATCGTATTTAGTAACGGATAATACGAAGGGCGGCGAATTAACGGGTGAATGGTTAGCTAATAAACTACCTGAAGGTGGAAATGTAGTGCATATTGAAGGGGTGATGGGAACAGCTCCTCAACGCGAACGTGGCGGTGGTTTTTTAAGCGTTATTGATCCAGCTCAAAACTCAGATAGTAAGTTTACTATTTTAGATACGGTAGTTGGTGATTTTTCAATGGCTCCAGCAGAAGCGGCAATGTCAGATTTATTAGCAAAGCATGATGATATTGATGCGGTATTTGCCCAAAATGATACGATGGCTGTAGGTGTAGTGCGTGCAATTGAAACGGCTGGTCGAGATAAGGATGGCATTATCGTTATCGGGTTTGATGGCGCACAAGAAGCGTATGATTTAATCGAGGAAGGAAAAATGTCTGTAACAGCCGTACAAGACTTTAAATTTATCGGTAAAGAAGCTGTTAATTATGTAGATGCTTTCTTAAAGGATGGAACAAAGCCTGAACCAGAAATGCTAGTAGATGTTTATATGTCAGATTCAAAATAATTCATCAAAGTGTCAGTAAAGTTTTTAGTAAACTAGCTGGCACTTTTTTATCCTAGAGGTGACTTTTCATGAAAGAGGTAGTAATTGGAATTGATTTAGGTACAAGTGCTGTAAAAATCATCATGATGAATAAGAATGGAGATATTGTTGGGCAAACAATAAAAGCATATGAACTTATAGAATTGCAGGATGGCTATGTAGAGCAAAATCCTGATGATTGGGTAAAGCAGACGATAGAGGGCTTGCATGAGCTTTTACAGAAAGATGAAAACATAAAAGTAGAGGGTATTTCATTTTCAGGTCAAATGCATGGGCTAGTCATGCTTGATAAGCGCTTAAAGCCTATTCGAAATGCGATTTTATGGAATGATACGCGCACGACAAAGCAATGTAGAGAGTTAGAAGAATTGTTAGGAGAAAGCTTATATAGTATTACTAAAAATGACGCACTAGAAGGGTTTACTCTCCCAAAATTATTATGGATTAAAGAGCATGAGCCTCTAAATTATGAACAACTACATGTATTTGTATTACCAAAAGATTACTTGCGCTTACAATTAACTGGGAGCTTACATATGGAATACTCCGATGCAGCAGGGACACTTTTGCTTAATATGGATACACTTGAGTGGAGTAAGGAAATATGTGAGCGTATAGGGCTTTCTATAACGATTTGTCCACCATTAATAGAATCCAATGCCTTAGCAGGATTCTTATTACCACAATATCGAGAAATATTTAGACAGGATAAGGAGATTCCTGTTTATGCAGGAGGTGCAGATAATGCGTGTGGTGCTTTAGGTGCTGGAATTGTAGATTCGTCAGCGGCATTAATTAGTATCGGTACATCAGGTGTTGTGTTAACATTGGGGACTAAATTGAGTTATGCAGGGAATTTTATACACTCGTTTGCACATGTGAAAAAAGATGCGCATTATATGATGGGTGTAACGCTTGCTGCGGGGGAAAGTTTAAGATGGTATCGTGAAAACTTTGCTGCACAGCAAAGTTTCGATGAATTGCTTGATGAAATGAAGCAAGTACCTATAGGGTCTAGTGGTTTATTATTTACACCCTATTTATTTGGTGAGCGTACACCCTATGGAGATTCTACAGTAAGAGCAAGCTTTATCGGAATGAAAAATACGCATACGAAAGCACATTTCACCCGAGCGGTGGTGGAAGGGGTTACTTTTTCATTAAAGCAATGTTTTGATTTAGTCATGCAGCATAGGGCGGAAATCCAGCATATTGTATGTATTGGTGGCGCAGCAAAAAACGAGCATTGGCTACAAATAATAGCTGATATATTTGGTATGCCTATCTATACTTTAGCTAAGGAGCAAGGGCCAGCATTGGGTGCGGCTATGCTAGCCTCAGTGGGGATAAAGTGGGTAGCCTCGTATAATGAGGCGGCTTCTAACTATGTGAAAAAGACAAAAGTGTATAACCCCAATATAGAAAATCATGAATTATATATGAAGTATTTTGAATGCTATAAAATGGTTTATGAACAAACGAAAATATTGAATGAAATGCAGAAGCGTGTGGAATTTACAGAATGAGCGGTGATAATATGGGTATAGCAGTAGTAGGTAGCATTAATATTGATTTAGTATACAAAGTACCTCATATCGTAAAGCCGGGACAAACGATTCATAGTACAGATGTGGCAGTGTATTTTGGAGGAAAAGGAGCTAATCAAGCTACAACAATAAGCAAGCTCGGTGAAGAAGTGCTAATGATAGGAAATGTCGGGCAAGATGATTATGGTAAGCAAGCGATTCAAAACTTAGAGACTGCTAAAGTAAATACACAATACATTACTCAAAATGGTGTAACAGGCCAAGCTTTAATACAAGTGGCTGCCAGTAGTGAAAATAGCATTGTACTATATGCTGGAGCTAATTACCATTTAACTCCTGAACAAATGACTAAGGATATTTTTAATGATTGTGAAATGATTGTAATGCAGTTAGAAATCCCTCTAGAGGTCATTGAGCATGTTGCGGAAATCGGTCGAAGCTTAGGGAAAAGAATTATTTTGAATCCTGCTCCAGCACAGCAATTAAGTGATAATCTAATTGCAAATATAGATATATTAATACCGAATGAAAATGAACTAGCGACTTTGGCTGATATGGATATAGATAGTTTAGATGCGGTTGAAAAAGCAGTAGAAAAGCTTAAAGCAAGGGGAGCTAAATGTGTGATTGTTACACTAGGTGAAGAAGGCTGCTATTACTGTAGTGACGATGAAAAGGGCTTTGTCCATGCAGATAAAGTGCAAGCCGTTGATACAACGGGAGCTGGTGATTCATTTGTAGGAGCAATCACAGTAGCGCTTCACAGAAAGTATGCTTTAAGAGAGGCTATTGAGTTTGCAACAAAGGTAGCGGCATATGTCGTAACTAGAGAAGGGGCACAGCCGGATTTCAATGATTTTATTACGTCTTAATTAACTGCTAGACCTTTACTTCAATACTTGAAACGAATGAAGAGATAATAGTCTGTAAAAAGCTGATTCATGGGGCTGCGTGTCTCATTTGATTGAAAATCATCGAATGTATAATAAAAATCCACGCCTCTAGAGGTTGTAAAAAACCGCTTCTTTAATAGGCGTGGATTATTTGTTAATCAATATAGTAATGATTTGTCGGTCGACCGACGCTACCATAACGGATTTCGACTTGGATAAGCTGCTGCTTCTCCATAAAATCGAGATAGCGTCTAGCGGTTACGCGAGCAACGCCAATAGCGGAGGCGACTTTATCAGCAGAAGCTCCTTCTAGCTCTGTTTTTAAATATTGCAACACCTTAAACAATGTTGCCTTGTTTAAGCCCTTAGGTAAACTTTCTAAATTGTCTAGCTTGCTAGCAGGCTCTGCCACCGTAGCTGACTCATTGCGCATGAAGGAATCTAGTTGCTGCTGTGTCAGCCCTTCAGAGGAGTTGGCAGCACGTTTGAATTGGCGGTAGTTTTTTAATGTTTGTTCCATGCGTTCAAAGGTAAACGGCTTCATAATATAATCGAACACACCGAGATGTAATATTGACTGAATAGTCGGCACATCATTTGCTGCTGTGACGGATATGACATCGACTTTAATATTTTGCTGTCGTATTTGTCGCAATGTTTCGATGCCATCTAAGCTTGGCATAAAAATATCCATAAAGACGAGCGCGGGCTTTAGTTCCCTTATTTTTTCTAACCCTTCGATACCATTTGCAGCCATGCCGATAACTTGGAAATTCTCGACTCGCTCGATAAATTGCCGATTTACCTCTCGTACCATTGGGTCATCCTCTATAAGTAAAACATTGATTATATCCATTTATTGTTCACCTTCCATTTCAAACGAAATAATAAAGCTTGTTGCTATATTAGGTGTACTCGTCACCTCAATAGAACCATGCCCCTTTTTAATAATTTCTGCAATAAGGTGCAGCCCGATGCCATGATTATCGGTCTTTTTTGTAGAAAAACCATTTTCAAATATGCGCTGCTGCACCTCTTCTGACATTCCAATGCCATTGTCACTTACCATAATAGCTAATAAACCATCATGCTCAGCAATTGATAGCAAAATATGCTTTTCTGCGCGCTCTACTTGCTGTAAAGCGTCGAAGGCATTTTCGATTAAGTTTCCAATTAATACAACAAAATCATGATGGTCTAAAAATGGTGGGAAACGTGTTAAACTACTTTCCTCATCAATTTCGACAACGATATCTAGTTCTTTACCACGGCTAATTTTACTTAAAAGCAGACCAGAAATATGCTCGTGTAAAAAGCGTTCCTGTAAAAATTGCGTCATCGAAGTTTCATTTTCCTGTGTGACCTTTAAATATTCAAGCGCTTGGCTCGTATTACCGAGCTGTAACAGACCAGCAATTGTATGCAGTTTATTTTTATGCTCATGTGTTTGAACACGCAAGGCTTGTACAAATGCTTTAACACCTGTTAGCTCCTCAGCAAGCTTCCGTACCTCTGTTAAATCCTTGAAAATAGCAACAGCACCAACAATTTTCCCCTCCACTTGGATAGGAATACGGTTGCTTAAAATACTATGCTTATTAATATAAAGCTCCTGATTATAAATAGGCTGCCCCATTTGGACGATTTCCGGTAGGCGAGTATCTGGTAATACATCATATATTTTTTTTCCGATATATTCATTAGGGTCGTCGTATTTACCTAGAATACTGCCTGCTTTGGCGTTAAATATTGTAATCGTCATCTCGTTATCAACCGCGATAATACCATCTTGTATGGCATTAAATGTTTCTTGGCGCTCAACATATAATTTAGCAATTTCCTCGGGCTCGAGATTAAACATACGCTTTTTAATATGACCTGCTAAAATAGACGCGCCCCACATGCTAAATAACATCGACAATAAAATAGTAATGATGATTTCCGTAGCGTTGTCCGAGAAAATTTTATATAGTGTAGGCATTGCATAAGCGACAATGACTACCCCTACTTGCTTTTTATGCTCATTTAAAATGGGGACGAAGGCGCGAATCATAATACCGATGTCGCCCTTTGCTTTCGAAATATAGTAATGCTCGCTAAAGGCAGGATTTAAGTCCCCAGATTCACTCTTTTTCCCGAGCTCGCTTGAAGCAGGGTGGGAGTATTTGATACGATTCATATCCATGACCACGATATATTCCGCCATATTAATAACGCGCACTTCTTCAACTGTATGATTAATTAGCTTAATTGCATCTGGCCCCCCTTTTTCAAGCTGCTGTACAATATCAGGCATATTTGAAACTGTACGGGCAATGAGCATCGCACGCTGATTATAATCCTTTTCTTGCTCATTCAATAAATTGCTAATCACAAAAATACCTGCAATTAAAAAGGAGAAGGAAATAATAAAAAAGGTCATTAAAACAATTTTTTGATGCATAGTTAAATTGCGCATAGCCTCTCCTCCTTTTTTTCTTCATTGCGACAAGGTATACTATGTAAAAAATCTTATTGGAGATTCGTTCTAATGAAATATTTTATTACAATAGCACTTGCTCTATTAATTATACTAGCAAGTATTATCGGATATCGACAAAATATATTTAATATTGTAACGCTTCCTTATGATGATGAGCAGATTGGCTTGCAGGAGCAAATAATTATTCATTTTAGCCATGTTGTAGCTGAAAACACACCGAAAGGGCTTGCTGCGGCTAAATTTGCTGAGCTTGTAAAGGAAAAGACAAATGGGCGTGTTTTAGTACAAGTGTATCCCAATGGCATTTTATACAATGATGAAACAGAGCTGCAGGCACTCCAAAAAAACGAGGTGCAAATGATTGCACCAACCTTCTCTAAAATGACAGATTTATTACCTAGATGGCAAGTGCTGGATTTACCATTTGTTTTTGAAAATGAGCAGCAAATTAAGTCTTTGTATGAAAAAAGTGAGTTAAAAACTATGTTGCTAGATGAATTAGAGCAGAAGAAAATTAAAGGTTTAGACTTTTGGCATAATGGCTTTAAGCAAATTGCAGCCAATGAGCAATTAATTCGTGAGACGGGTGACTTTACTAGTTTACGTATACGCATAATGGCAAGTGATTTACTGCGTCATCAATTTCAATTGCTAGATGCTGTACCAATTACGACAAGCTTTGGAAATGTTTATTATGAAATTGAAAGAAAGGGTGTAGAAGCTCAGGAAAATACGATTTCCAACATTTATTCGAAAGGTTTTCATACGTATGAGAAAAATATTACGCTCTCTAATCATGGTATTTTAGGTTATGCTGTATTAATGAATGAATCCTTTTGGGATAGCTTAGACGGGGAAATTCAGCAGCATATTATGGATGCGTTAAACGAGATGCGCAATTGGCAGTTTGATGTGAGTGTCGAAATTAATAATGATAGCTTGCGGGAGCTAGAATCCCTTCCAGAAGTAAGTATCTATTCTTTAACAGCTGAGGAGAAGACAGAGTGGAAGGAGAGGCTCGCTCCTATTTATTATTATTACGAGAAAGAAATAGATGTAACCTATTATAAATTACTGCATGAGCACATAGAAAACAATTGAACGAAATGACCAAAACTATACTTTTTGACCAAAAGTATAGTTTTTTGTTTTGTATTATAACAAAAAAGAATTACCTAGGATGTTTATATAACAGAGGAAACGCTGATATATCGGTAACCTTCTTTATTTTTAGAATATTTGAACATAATAAACGTTAAGTTTTTTAAATTCAAAATCTTTTTTTTCGCAACCTTTACCTATAACATTATGAAAAAAGAAAGCGATTACTTAGCGAAGGGGAGCGGAGAAATAAAATGAAATGGCTTAAAAATTTAACGGTACAAGTAATTCTTGCAATTATTTTAGGAATTATTGTTGGGGCAATTTGGCCAGAGTTCGGTGCAAGCTTAAAGATTTTAGCAGACATGTTTATCAAGCTAATTAAAATGTTAATTGCGCCAATTATTTTCTTGACTGTTGTCATTGGTATTGGCGGCATGGGAGATATGAAAAAGGTGGGACGCATTGGCGGAAAGGCATTGATTTACTTCGAAATCGTCTCAACAATTGCCCTTGCAATCGGTATTGCTGTTGCTTACTTTATTAATGCGGGTGCAGGTATCGATACGTCAAAGGCGGCAAATGCAGATATTTCAAAGTATACATCTGCGGCACAGGAATCGGACCAAGGGATTATGATGTTTTTATATAATATAATTCCTGAGAACGTAATTGGCGCAATTGCCAATGGGCAATTACTGCCAACGTTATTTGCGGCAATATTATTCGGGGTTGCGGCTGCAGCACTCGGTGAAAAATCACGTCCTGTTATCACATTTTTTGAGCAGGTGTCAGAAATATTTTTCAAAATTGTTGGCATCGTTATGCGTATTTCTCCAGTCGGTGCGTTCGGTGCGATGGCTTATACAATCGGGGCATTCGGTATTAGCTCATTAAAATCGTTAGGTTTACTAATGGTAGCTGTGTACTTAACGATGTTCTTATTCGTTGTATTTGTTTTAGGGTCAATTGCATACTATTACCGCTTTAGCATATTTAAGTTTATTGCGTATTTAAAAGAAGAGATTTTTTTAGTAATCGGTACATCATCTTCCGAATCAGCACTTCCATCTATGATGAATAAATTAGAGCGTTTAGGCTGTTCGAAGCAAGTAGTTGGATTAGTTGTGCCAACAGGTTACTCTTTCAATTTAGATGGTACATCCATTTACTTATCAATGGCGGCATTATTTATTGCGCAAGCCTACGGTGTTGATTTAACTTGGGTACAAGTGGTTACTTTATTAGGAATTTTAATGATTACATCTAAAGGGGCGGCAGGCGTAACGGGCTCAGGCTTTATTACACTAGCTGCAACATTAGCGGCATTCCCAATGATTCCAGTAGAAGGAATTGCTTTATTAATTGGTGTCGATCGTTTTATGTCAGAGGCGCGTGCTGTAACAAATTTAATTGGAAATGGTGTAGCATGTGTCGCTGTTTCAAAATCTGAAAATGAGTTTGAAGGAACAGAAGAGGCAGAAGCTATCGTAGTGAATAGTGGTCGATTAAGTAAGGCGAACGCATAGGTTATTAGAGCTGATAGAAATGCAAGTAGACATTTGCATTTCTATCAGCTTATTTTTTATGATTTGAAAACGATGAGTAATGTCGATAGTAAGTAATAAGGCCTTTGGTAATATTTTCATAGTAGTGTTATTTTCCTACTAAATGGTGGCGTTTTTGTTAATGTTGTATTAGTATGATTTAAAATGACTAATAGATGTGTTATCATTAAACAATAAGTATAGAGGAGAAGGGGAATTTTATGAAAATACTTGTTGTTGATGATTCTGCATTTTCTCAAAAAGTAACTATAAAAACATTAAAATCAATATATCCAGAGGCTGTTTACGAGACTGCAGATGATGGTGTTGAATGTATAGAAAAATATGGGACTTTTTTACCTGATTTGGTATTTATGGATTTATTAATGCCGAATATGACTGGACAGGAAGCAATTGTACAGCTTATTGGAAAATTCCCAGATGCTAGAATTATTGTACTTTCAGCTGATGTGCAATTAACAGTTCGTGAAGAAGCGATAGCTGCTGGAGCGTTAGCGTTTATTAATAAACCGATAAATGCTGACAAGCTTGTGGACATCAAGCCATTGATAGAAGGGTGAGATCCATGCTTACAACTACACAAGAAGATGTATTAAAAGAAATGTACAATGTGTTTGTCGGTGAAGCAGCTAGCTTATTATCAGAAATTCTCCAAAAAAGAATTTACCTATCTGTTCCAGAAGTGGAATTGATAGTAATTAACGACTTAAATGACGAAGATAGAGAAAATTTAATCCCCATTTTAAATGGTACAATTTTGTCTACTTCATTGAAATTTGGTAACGTTTTCTCTGGTAGAGCTGAATTTATTTTTCCGACGGAGCAAATTAAATATGTGACTGCACTTTGTTTAGGTGAGGAATATATAATGGAAACTGAAGAATCCTCTTTTAGCGATGAGGATTTTGATGTAGTTAAGGAAATCGGCAATATTATATTGAATGCAATAATGGGAGGCATGGGAAGCCTTCTTGAAATGAAGTTAGATTACGATGTGCCACAAGTTGTTTTGCATGAACAAGGGGAATTTAGCAAAACATTCTTCAACACACAGGAAAGTAACATATTATTACTATATGTTAATTTCAGCGTAGACGAATCCGAAGTAATCGGCCTCATTTTAATTAAATTCTCATTAGAGTCTATAGAGTTTTTAATACAAAAAGTGGATGAGATTAGTAGGGACGTAGATGAATAATTTATATTTGACTATTATTAATCAGTTGGACAACGGGATAATTTTGCTAGATGAGCAATTGAATATTCAACTATGGAATAACTGGTTAGAAAAGTTTACAGGTCAAGATGAGCGAGATGTCAAAGGATTAAAGGTGACACAGGTTATTCCACGATTAAATAAAAGTTTATATATTTCAATGTTCGAAAAAGCACTTCTGAATAAGCAAAAAAACTTTTGCTCAGCCGCAATGCATGAGTATTTTGTTGATTGTGAGCATGAAAATACAAAAAAGCTACGTCAAAATATGTTAGTAAGGCATATTGAATTGGACAATCAAGTATATGTAATGCTAGAAATTCATGATGTGACAAATCATTATGAGCGCATTCGTAAGCTAAATAAATCATTACAAAATTCAATTGGCTTTACAAAGAGCTTAGAACGTTTTGCTTTTTACGATAGCTTAACGAATTTGCCAAATCGAAAGTTTATTGTTGATCGAATCGAAAGTTTAACTAAGCAAGAAGATGCAAGGTTCACATTATTTTTCTTAGATTTGAATGGCTTTAAATCGGTCAATGATAGCTTTGGGCATACGCAAGGGGACCAACTATTACAAATGGTGGCAGAGCGATGTCAACAATTAACGGATGAACAATCTGTTTTTGCGCGCCTTGGTGGCGATGAATTCGTACTATTAGTCGAAAACCTTTCATCCGCCGAGCAACATGATAAGCAAATCGAAAAAATCCATGAGCTATTACTAGAGCCCTTTATTATTGAGGACCAGTCTATTTCCATCACAACAAGTATTGGCTATGCATGTTTCCCACAAGACGGTGTGACAGTAAAGCAGTTATTAAACATAGCTGATCGTCAAATGTATTTACACAAACAAAAAATGAATAATGAATAATTAAAGAGGGCTGTTCGAAAAGATATATCTTTTCGGACAGCCCTCATTGCTATATTAAGTGTCGCCCAAAATTGTAGAAGGGGGGCCGTCCAGAAAGCCGTGCATAGCCGGCATTTTGGATAGTAGCGATGATGTTTCGCAAAATGTTGATTGCTATAAACAGAGAACGCCTCTTTTAAAAATGGGATGAACATTGGCATTAGCAGCGTTATGCTTCAGTAAAAGGGAAGCGATGAAAACATTTATTTCAATACGATGTCAAAACAAAATGGACTTTTCGGACAACTCCTTATGTCCGGCGCTTGAAGCCTTCCCTTTTGTATAAAGGCGCATTAAGGAAATCTATACGAAAGGAGTTGAAAGATGTATAATTTATATATCTTTTAGGGGGTGGAGTAATTGCGAGGTTCAATTGAAAACAAGCGCGTAGAAATTTCAACAGAAGAAACACAAGAGCTCTTGAAAAAAGGAAAGGTTGCTCACGTTGCAACTGTAGATGAGGAAGGCTATCCGTATGTCATTCCTTTTGTTTATGTATATGAAGGTGGCGATAAGCTCTATTTGCATATTGGCAATATTCATGAAAGCCATTTCTGGGATAATTTAAAGAGCAATAATAAAGTGAGCATCGAAGTGAGTGAAATGGGCGAATTACAGCCTGGTAAAAAGTACGCATGCCAGTCTGCTTTAGTGTACACAAGTGTTGTCCTATTTGGTACTGCTACTCGCATTGAGGAGGAGGCTGAAAAAGCATTGTTCTTTGACCGATTAATGGCGAAATACGGTAAGCCACAATGGACATTTGAACGTGAAGGTTATCCAATTTTACCGAAAATTGAACTTTTTGAAATTTCTATTGAAAAGCTAACAGGAAAAGAAAATAAGGGAATGTTCCATTAAAATAAAGGGCTAGAGGATTGTCTGAAAAGTGTGCGGAAGCACAGCTTTTCAGACAATTTTTTTTGAAATAATCAATACTCAGGAAATATGTACTATTTTTTTAATGCATCGAAGATACCTAAGTCTTGATGAAAAGCTCCAGCCTCTTTATTGATTTCCTTCCACTAAATCAGGGAAGATATTAATAATTTAACTAAAAACCACATCTTTTAGGGGACGGATATTTGCTCATTAAAAGCATTTCCTCTATAATATTTAAACAAACAACTTGTTTAAAAAGATAAGTTGTTACTTTTATAGAGTTAATTCGGTAAATGATTGCGTTTTTATGATGAAATGTGGGTATAAATAAATGCAATTAGCTATTTTATGAAGGAGTGTGATTGGATGCTTTCTATTCAAAATCTGACCAAAACGTACCGTGGTGGCAAAAAAGCTGTTGATAATTTAACAATCGATATCGAGAAAGGCGAATTTATCGCATTTATCGGTACAAGTGGGAGTGGAAAAACAACCGCATTACGAATGATTAATCGTATGGTGGAGCCGACAAGCGGAAAAATTTTATTGGATGGGACGGACTTATCGAAAATAAATCCTGTTCAGCTCCGCAGACAAATCGGTTATGTTATTCAACAAATTGGGTTAATGCCCCACATGACGATACGCGATAATATAACACTTGTTCCAAGACTTTTGAAATGGGACAAGGAAAAGAAAGATAATGTAGCAGAGCGTTTAATTGAGCTTGTTAATTTACCTACCTCTTATTTAGACATGTATCCTGCGCAGTTATCGGGTGGGCAGCAGCAACGAATAGGTGTTGTACGTGCACTAGCGGCTAATCAAGATATTATTCTAATGGACGAGCCATTTGGTGCACTCGACCCAATAACGCGCGACACATTGCAGGATTTAATGAAGGACCTACAAATTCGCCTCGGCAAAACCGTGATTTTTGTTACGCATGATATGGATGAAGCAATCAAATTAGCAGACCGTATTTGTATTATGCACGATGGGAAAGTTGTGCAATTTGATACCCCAGATAATATTTTAGCTAATCCTGCAAATGATTTTGTGCGTGACTTTATAGGTTCGCATCGTCTCATTCAAAGTAAACCAAGTGTAAAAACTGTAGATGAGGTAATGATTAATCCCATTTCTATTACAATTGAAAAAAGCTTAGATGAAGCACTACGTTTAATGGTATCAAAGCGGGTGGATACTTTATTTGTAACAGATGCTAATAAGCACCTCATCGGTTACTTGAATGTGGAAAGCTTTACGAGCCCGCAGCGTAATCGCCAAAGCATTGATGAAGTAATGCAACGGGAAGTCGCTTATGTAAAAACTGGCACAAAACTGCAGGATTCAGTACGCCGTATTTTGAAGCGGAATCTCCAAAATATCCCTGTAGTAGACGAGGACAAGCGATTAATTGGTCTTATTACTCGTGCCAATATAGTTGATACAATATATGACACAATTTGGGGTGATGAGAAGGAAGAGAACGCGCTACTAGTAAATAAGATAACGACTGAGGAGGAATCTATATGATTGATTTCTTCACACAAAATACGGGTGACATTGTACTAAAAACATGGGAGCATTTTTATATTTCAATTATCGCCTTATTTTTAGGAGCGATTGTTGCGATTCCACTTGGTGTAGTACTCTCCAAAACGACACGTTTAGCAAAAATTGTATTAGCCATTACGAGTGTTTTTCAAACATTGCCTTCACTTGCTATTTTAGCAATTATGATTCCTTTTTTAGGCGTTGGTAAAGTACCAGCTATCGTTGCGCTATTTATTTATACACTATTACCAATTTTAAATAATACGTTTATCGGCATGAAATCTGTTAATGGCGATGTAAAAAAAGCCGGCATTAGTATGGGAATGACACAAGTGCAGTCTATTTGGATGATTGAACTCCCTTTAGCAATCCCCGTTATTATGGCGGGCATTCGGTTATCCGCAGTATATGTTATCGCATGGGCAACATTAGCCTCTTACATAGGTGCAGGTGGCTTAGGTGATTTTGTATTTAATGGCTTGAATTTGTATCAAACTGATTTAATTATTGGCGGGGCTGTACTTGTTACGATTTTAGCATTATTAACAGATTTTATTTTGTCAAAGGTGGAAATTTGGGTTACACCAAGAGGATTAAAAGTAGAGAAATGAGGCGTAAGATGATGAAAAAAACGATAACAGTTTTCGGTAGTATATTACTTGCGCTGACAATTTTAACTGGGTGTTCTTTGTCAGGTGGACAAAAGAATAGCATAGAAAAAATAAAAGTAGCGACAATGGTTACTACTGAATCACAAATTATGGGTCATATGCTTAAGGAAATGATTGAGCATTACACAGATGAAGAAGTAGAATTAATTAATAATCTTGGCTCAAGCACTGTGGCACATCAAGCGATGGTAAATGGTGATGCGAATGTTTCAGCTGCTCGTTATACAGGAACTGATTTGACAGGCGCACTACAGGCAGAGCCTATTAAAGACCCAAAAGAAGCAATGAAATATGTACAAAAAGCATTTGCTGAGCAATTTAATCAAAAGTTTTTTGATACGTATGGCTTTGAAAATACCTATGCATTTATGGTTTCTCAGGAAACAGCAGAGAAGTATAACTTAAATAAAGTGAGTGATTTAGCTGCAATTGCTAAGGATATTGAGGCGGGTGTCGATACATCGTGGCTAAACCGTGAAGGTGATGGCTTTAAGGCATTTGTACAAGAATATGGCTTTGAATTTAAGCGTACATATCCGATGCAAATTGGCTTAGTGTATGATGCTGTGCAGGCTGGTGAAGTAGAAGTTGTGCTAGGCTATACTACAGATGGTAGAATTGCCTCCTACAATTTAAAGGTGCTAGAGGACGATTTGCATTTCTTCCCCCCATATGAAACGAGCGCACTCGCTACGTATGAAATATTGACAGCAAAACCTGAGCTAGAGGCTGTTATTAATCGACTAGTTGGCAAAATTTCAACAGCACAAATGCAGGAGCTCAATTATTTATGTGATAATAATTTATTGGAGCCTGCTGTAGTAGCGAAAAACTTCTTAATGGAAAATAATTATTTTAGTGAAGAGGGAGGTGAGGAGTAATGCAGGATTTATCGCAATTAAGCACCTTTGAGCAGTTCATTTACTATTTTCAGGAAAACGGCTTTTATGTGCTAGGACAGTTTATGACGCATTTTTTAATTTCAGTATATGGCGTTTTACTTGCGACACTTTTTGGCATCCCTATTGGTATTTTCATTGCGAAAAACATGAGGCTAGCAGGGCCTATTATTACATTAGCAAACATTATTCAAACGATTCCAGCTCTTGCGCTAATGGCTATGATTATGCTTGTGCTTGGATTAGGTAAGACGACCGTAATTGTTACGGTGTTTTTATATTCATTGCTACCGATTATTAAAAATACTTACACAGGCATTACGACAATTGACAAAAGCTTAACAGATGCAGGGCGAGGAATGGGCATGACGCGTCAGCAAGTACTATATATGATTGAGCTGCCACTAGCTCTATCAATTATTATTACAGGTATCCGTATTGCCCTCGTCATCGCTATAGGTATTACAGCAATTGGAGCCTTTATTGGTGCAGGTGGACTAGGCGATATTATTATTCGCGGAACAAACGCAACAGATGGAACAGCTATTATTTTAGCAGGCGCAATTCCAACAGCATTAATGGCTATCATTGTTGACGTTGGTCTCGGCTGGCTAGAACGTCGTCTTGATCCAATGAAGCGTCAAGAAAGGCTGAAAAAGGCTTATTAAATAACAACATGGAATAAACCTAAAACTATATGATAAATATGAAGCCCGACACTATCTCGCAATTAGATAGTGTCGGGCTTCAAGTGTATTCATCATTAGATGATTTGCTTTTCGTAACATAAAAAACAATAGATAATGCAATACCTAATATTAAAGTGAAACTTCAATCAGTGGGGGTTTTCCTCATCCTCCACTGATTGTTAGTTGAACCAATCGGGCTTTTACGGACAGTTGATTGCCCACTTATCCTTTAGCATATTTTCACTCAAATCTTAAAGTGGGTGTCTTACTGCCTGTAATGCGGGATAAATGTCCAATTATCATTAACGATTCCTAGAACGAAAAAACACCAAGCACCTACATAGTTGTCACTCCCTTATTTACGATTATTTCTTAATTGATACGGATGAATATTGAAGAAAAAAACACAGTGAATAAAGCAGGAGAAATTGTGCCAACTGTAACGATGGAAAAAAGAATGATATGATGAAGGAAAGAGTGTGTTTCAAATATCCAACACGCTTGTGAAGTGAGTATAGATATCGAATATTAATATGGAGGGGTACTTCAAATGCAACATATTCAAGTGGAGCAGTTATTACAAGACAAGGTTAAACATGCAGGTAAAGTGGGAGCAGGCACTGGCTATGATGTAATGAATATTCAGTTAAGAGCTGGTGAATCAGTAGCGGAGCATTCAGCGCCTGGAGAAGTATTAATTGTGTGCCGAAAAGGGCGTGTAAAATTTCATGTTGAAGGGCAAGAAGCGGAGCTTGATGCGAACGCATTACTAATGCTTGAGCCGAGCGAAAAGCATAGCCTTGAAGCGGTAGAGGATTGCGAGATTATCGTTGTGCGATTGAAGAAATAGTAAAGTCACAAGGCTATTCAGAAAGACAAAGTAGCTCTGACATAACAGGAAATTCAAAAAATCCGGACGATACGCGCAATTGATTTGTTTTAGAGCCTTTCAATTATTATTGTGTGATTCAGCTAGTCGTTAAACATATAAATGAAGGAGGGGAAAATATGAACACCTCAATTATTTTTGATATGGATGGTACGTTATTTCAAACAAATTTGATTTTGGAGCCTGCTTTAGAAGCTACCTTTGAAATATTGCGTTCAAATGGGAAATGGGTAGGTACAACACCTATTGAAAAATACCGTGATATTATGGGGGTGCCTTTGCCGGTTGTCTGGGCAACTTTATGTCCAAAACATAGCGCAGTCCAGCATATAGAAAGCAATCACCTATTTCAAGAGGCGTTAATTGAGCAAATAAAAAAAGGTAGAGGCGCTTTATACATGGGGGTGGAAGAAACATTAAAGCAATTAGCGGGGAGCTACCCATTATATATAGCAAGTAATGGGCAAACAGCTTATTTACAAGCTATTGTAGAGCAATATCAGCTAAAGAGATTTATTCAGGGGGTTTATAGTATTGATTTGATTGCCTCTGGAAATAAAGCGGAATTAGTGCAACTAGTCAAAGTGGAAAATAATATTGAGACAGGGTATGTTGTAGGAGACCGCTCATCGGATATCCATGCGGCACTTGATAATCAATTAAAGTCTATCGGCGTTCGCTTCGATTTTGCACAAGAAAGCGAATTAGAGCGAGCAGATTATATTGTCAATGATTTTAATGATATTTTACATATTATTAAAGAGTAGGATGAAACAATTCCATCCGGTTTACATTGAGAAATGAAATCCTAAATTAACAGAATAGTGATGCAATTATGTTATAATATTTGCATTATAGTTCTAATCAGTTTCGGACTAGATAAATTGACTTACATAATAAGGAGTGTTATTTATGACAGCTTTACAGCAACAACTAGCAGATTTATTAAAGCAATATGAAGAGGAAACGATTCAGCTTCGTCGTCATTTCCATGAAAATCCCGAGCTCTCTTTTGAAGAGGTAGAAACGCCGAAAACGATTGCTGCATTTCATCGAGCACTAGGTCATGAAGTGCGTGAGGGAGTTGGTGGCAATGGAGTTGTTGCAAAGCTAGTAGGTGGCAAACCTGGGAAAACAGTTGCATTGCGCGCGGATTTTGACGCTTTAGCAATTACGGAGGAGACGGGTCTACCTTTCCAGTCCAAAGTAAAAGGGCGTATGCATGCATGTGGTCATGATGGGCATACAGCTTCACTATTAATCTTAGCGAAAGCCTTCAATCAAATGAAGGATGATTTAGAGGGGACAATCGTGTTCATTCATCAGCATGCGGAGGAGCTTGCCCCGGGTGGAGCGATTGCAATGATTGAGGATGGCTGTTTAGAAGGTGTAGACGTGATTTTTGGTACGCATTTATGGGCACCAGCTGAGCTTGGCAAAGTGCAAACTGCAGTAGGTCCATTAATGGCTGCAGCAGATGGTGTTTATATTACGATTAAAGGAAAGGGTGGTCATGGTTCAAACCCAAGTGACACGAAGGATTCGATTGTTCTTGCAGCACAGTTTATTACGAATTTACAGCAGCTTGTTGCACGTCGCGTCAATCCATTACGTCCAGCTGTTGTGTCGATTGGACATATTGAAGCATTAAACCCTTTCAATGTTATCGCTGACCAAGTATATATGAAGGGTACTGTGCGTACTTTCCATGAAGAGGAGCGTGCTTTGTTAGAACATGAAATCGAGGAGCTGTTAAAGGCGACATGTTATTTAACAAAGGCAAACTATGAGTATGAGTATGTTCGAGGCTATCCACCTGTAGTGAACCATGAGGCAGAGACAGAACATGTGATGGCGTCAGCAGAAAAAGTTGCAGAGGTGGAAGCTGTTGAAATCGTAGACCCGAATATGGGGGGAGAGGATTTCGCATATTTCTTAGAGAAAATCCCGGGAGCATTCTTCTTCACAGGGGCAAAAAACCCTGAATGGGAGGAAGTATATCCACACCATCATCCTAAGTTCGATATCGATGAACGCTCATTACGAATTGCAGCAAATGTTTTAGGGCAGGCAACATTAGACTATTTCGCGAAAAAATAATTAGCATGAATAAGGCGCATGAAACCCAAATCATAACTTGGTTTCATGCGCTTTTTACAACTTTAAGTCTGTGTTGAATTAAGTTTCACGTATTATTAAAGTAAGGTGCTTTTTTCAATACTGCACAAAGTGGAATCGCGATAGCTAAACCTAAAGCATTTTGTAGTAAATCACCAGGGATGGATGCTAGAGGTGCAATCCAGTTGCTATATAAAATAACTTCACCGATATAATAAATTGCCAGCATTACAGGAACAGAAGCAACCGCTGCGACGATGTTCATAACCATGCTTGTTCCTTTTTTTCCACTCATATACGCAATTTTTCCTACAATAAAACCTTGGAAAAAGCGCGCTACAATTGTAATTGGGGCCCAAATCAGCCAGCCACCGAAAATATCAAAAAGCCCCATACCAAAAGCGCCAGCAATCGCTCCTTTTTTTGGTCCAAACAAAATGGCAATGGTAAAGAGCATTGCTGTACCTAAGTGAACAAGCCCCCCTTTCGCCATAATAGGCAGCTTAATATTAATAAAAGTTGCAATGAAAACAAGGGCAATCAGAATAGCTGTAATAACCAAATCAAATGTTTTACTTTGTTGTTTTTGTATATTGTGTGCTTGTTGCATTGTCATTCTCCTTACTATTATTGAAATTATCAATTACTTTAGCAAATATCTGATTGTTATAAAAGTACCAATTCTGTTTAAAATGTAGTGGTCAGTTTGTGACTAAAACAATTGTCCAGTATAGCTATGGTTTGTTAAGATGAACATATTAGAATTTGATTGGTGGATGATAGGGATGAAAAAGGTAGCTGTTATACAAGATATGTCCTCTTTTGGTAAATGCTCTTTAACTGCTGCGTTGCCAGTTTTATCGGTGATGGGTGTACAAGTTTGTCCACTGCCAACAGCAATTTTGACAGCACAAACAGAGTTTCCAAGCTTTTTTTGTGAGGATTTGACTTCAAAAATGGGGCATTTTACAGAAGAATGGAGAAAAATGAATGAAAGCTTTGATGGTGTTTTAACAGGCTTTGTTATGGGAGAAGAGCAAATTCAGCATATTTTTGAATTTCTAGATACTTTTCAGCGTGAGGAAACAATTGTGCTTGTTGACCCGGTCATGGGTGACCAAGGTGAGGGCTATCCATTGTTCACAGGTCGCTTATTAGAACGTATGAAGGAGCTTGTCAAACGAGCAGATATTATCACACCAAATATAACGGAATGCTGTATGCTAACAGGGTTGTCGTATGAAAAGTTGCATAGTTATTCGACGATGGATGATTATTTGCTAGCATTGCAAGAGGCAGCGCATCAATTGGCTACAGAAACAAATGCCAAAGTAGTGTTGACTGGCATTGTACCTCCTACAGAAAAGCCGATGATTGGCAATTTGCTCGTTGCAGATGGAACCGTTGTTTTCAACCAACAACCTTTTAATGGTACAGGTTATTCTGGTACAGGTGATTTATTTGCAGCTACTGTTATGGGAGGCGTTTTACGAGGACATAGTCTGCCTGAGGCGATTGAGCTAGCAGCGCAATTTTTGACAGCCGCTATTGGAGAAACATATGCGCAGCAAATTCCACGTAATATGGGTGTTCATTTTGAAAAGTATTTGAAAATGCTTATTTAGATAGGGGGCTTTACAAATAATGAAAAATATTTTTGCGTTCGAAAGTATTGAGGAAATACAGTCATACTCTGCTGATATAGAGCAGTTGAATGAAAAACTAAATGCCTATCAAGCACTTTTGGAAAAAGAATTTGGCTTAGAGGATGTACCGCAGGCAATCGTTTGGACTTCAAAAGAGACTGCAACAACGATTTTTTCAAATTTCCCTGTACCTGCCTTTACGAATGAGGTGAGAATTTGTATGTCACCAAGTGTGCAGGAATGGCGTGAGCTTTATCTTACTCAACTAGAGGGGCAGCACAATGAGCGTATTGAAAAATATTATAATGAGATAACATTAGACCATGTGTTTTGTGTGTTAGCACATGAATTAACACATCATCTCGAACTATTTATAGAGGATTTTGATAGTGAACGCGAAAATAGCATTTGGTTTGAGGAAGGCATGTGTGAATATTTGTCGCAAAAGCTGACATTATCGGCTGAGCAGTATAAAGAATTAGTCGCTATTGAGAGTGAATTGATTAAGTTATTTAAAGAGAAATATGGGCAGCATTCTTTAGACGAATTTGGCATGGGTAGTTATGAAACAACAAGCTTAGCTGCTATTATGCTGAATTATTGGCGCAGTTCTAAGGCTGTGAAATACATTGTAGAGGATTGTCATAATGGAGATATACGAAAGGTTTTTGAGCTATATCATGCGTGGGATAAAGTAGGACGAAAGGTTCCGTTAACTACGTATTTTGGGGTAGAAGCATTTTAATTTCTATAATTTTATTATACCATAAATCTCCATATATTAATAGACTAGTATATTTTCAAAAATGCTTTAGCTTTATTAATAGGGAGGGGTGTAGGATGAATATAGGTTTGCGAAATGATGAAGTCATACTCGTTCCTTATGAGGAAATATGGCGAACAGAATTTGAGAAAACAAGAGAAGAATTAGTAGCACTGACCAATTTAAAGAGCTATCAGATTGAGCATATTGGCAGCACGTCAATTGAAGGGATACGAGCAAAGCCAATCATTGACCTTTTAGTTGGCGTAGGTGGTTTGGCATATCTAGAAAAGCCATTTTTCAAAGTTTTAATGCAGGCAGGCTTTTATAGATTGCGTGTAGAGCGACCCGACGAAATTGTATGTGCGAAGTTTATGGATGATACATTTCAAATAAAGACACATTTTATTCATATTGTCCAATATGAGGGAGAGAAATGGCAGGAGCTCTTATTTTTTAGAAATTATTTAAGAGCAAATGAAGAGGCAAAAAAGCATTATGAAGAGCTAAAGCAATCTTTTTTTGTAACGGGTTTACAAGGCATTGCAGCTTACACGGATTATAAAGAGGATTTTGTAAGGTCTATTTTAGCCAAGAGAGGCGAGGAAAGCTGAATGGAATTAACAATATTTAACGGAGAGACAGAAGACTTAGTTCAGTTGCTAACTGGAAATGAATGGCCCTATCATGCAGATTTAGAGGTTGATGCGAACGCAGTGAGAAAAGCTATTAAAAAGGGCTATTATGCAGACGGACGTGAAACATTTTGGATTATTGAAGCTGGAGAGAAAATGGGTATTCTTATTATTAATGATATTAATGATACAATTCCGTTATTCGATATTCGTTTGGCTGCAAAAGCGCGCGGTAAAGGGCTTGGTGTGAAAGCGTTAAAATGGTTACAAAACTACCTATTCGGTGAAAAAAGTAAAATCCGCATCGAAGGTTATACACGAGCAGATAATATTGCAATGCGAAAAAGCTTCACAAAAGCGGGCTTTGTGAAGGAAGGCTATTTACGCAATGCTTGGGAAAATGCGGATGGTACAATCTCAGATACAGTTTTATATGGGGCAATCTATGAGGACTGGAAAGCAGGGCTAGTAACCCCTACTAAAATGAATGAAGTGCCATATTAGAGAATGCCAAGCTCTAGTAGTATAATATTATATTAATAAAAAAATAGGGGATGAGACGATGCAAATTTTACATACTACACCTACTGTTGATGAGTTTTTAACATTGCGGAAGCTAGCGGGAATGGGACCACGTGACCGAGAGCATGTACAAGCGGGTTTAAATAATAGCTGTTTTTCTGTTATTCTTCGTAAGGATGATGGTGAATTGATAGGTATGGGGCGAGTTATTGGAGATGGAGGTACAGCCTATGTAGTTGTAGATATCGCCGTTCATCCAGACGAACAAGGAAAAGGGCTTGGGAAGATGATTATGACGGAAATTAAGCATTATTTAGATACTGAAATTAGCAAGCAGGCCTTTGTTTCATTAATTGCGGATGTACCGGCGCATAAGCTTTATGAAAAGTTTGGTTTTGTGGAAACAGCGCCAAAATCAATTGCAATGGCTTATATACGTAAATAATCATGTGGTTGTCTGAAAAGGAGGGGAGCCTCTGCGAATACTCATCGCAGAAAAATGGCTGATACATCCCCTTTCGACAACCATTTGCTATTCTATTAAGAATGCTGACCTTAAAATAAAGCTGATTGATTATGAAGTAGAGTGAGAGAATTCATATTTCCGTTTAGTTACGATAAAAGGTGAAATGACCTCGACCGTTTTTCTTCACGATATATAATGCTTCATCTGCTTGTTGTAATAAGGATTTTAAGGAATCTGCTTCATTCACAAGCGTTAAACCAATACTGAAGCTTAAATTGATCATATAGTTATCATTTTCTACAGTAAGAGCGCTTAAATCTCTATGCAATGTTTCAGCAAAACCTTCAAGTCGTTTTTTTTTATTTGAACAAATGAGTAAAAATTCGTCCCCGACATAGCGAGCAACAATGGCTTTTTTTTGCAATGCGAATGTTTTTAACCTAGAGCCAATCATTCCTAAAGGCATTTAATCACCTACGTAAATGGTATTTCCTATATTATACTGTAAAACAAATCGGTGGAATGTATTTTCGATATGAATATTGTTAAAATAAATATAAACTTTTTAGAGGAGGAAAATAGGATGGAAACTTTTGCACCGTATTTGGAGAAAATCGAAGATGCACAGCAGCGCCATCGAGTGGAGGAAGTATTATCATGGGTAGCAACGACATTTCCGAATCTAGGGAAGAAAATTGCTTGGAACCAGCCGATGTTTACAGACCATGATACATTTATTCTTGGCTTCAGTATTGCAAAGCACCATATGGCAATTAGCCCTGAAAAAGAGGGCATTATTCAATTTTCAGATGCCATTAAAGAGGCGGGCTACACACATACAGACAATTTATGGCGCATTAAGTGGGAGCAGCCGGTAGATTATGTGCTATTAGAAAAAATAATTGATTACAATATTGCAGATAAAGCGGATTGCGCTACATTTTGGAGAAAATAATAAGAAAAGAAGAATGGTGTCTTTATGACACTGTTCTTTTTTAATTCAAAAGACTCATATAATTTAACTAAAATAGGGAAAATAGCTGGTCGTAAAGTCTGGTAAGTGATAGGCTAATTATTGGAGGGATATCTGAATTATTTTCAGCTTCAAACTCGAAGCTCACAATATTGAAGTACATATAAGGGGTGATGCTATGTTAGGGACTATTCAAAAAAAGATAACATTCTATTTTTCTATTATTGTGCTAATTTTAGCTATAGTAATTTCGTGGACGGTGCATAAGTCCTCTATGCAATTAATTGAGCAATCTTTAAGCAATGTGGCAATGACCATTGCTCAGCAGTCATTAGGTCAAATGGATATTGAAAAATATGAACGGGAAATTAAAGTGGGGGCAGCAGAACAGGATTTAGTCTATTACTATGAGTTACGAGAAGAATTTAATCATTATCGCCTATCTACTGGTCTAGAATATTTATACACAATGGGGCGTCAACAGACAAATGGGGGATATGATTATTTTTATGTAGTAGATGGCTTACCAGTAGGAGATGAAAACGAATCTTGGCTAGGTGAAAAAGAAGAGAGTCCAGAAATACTTCCACAGCTTGAGCAAGCTTTTAATACGGGAGAAATACAAGTAGAAATGACGAATGAAGAAAATTATGGTGCGCTCGTTTCCGCGTATGTTCCAATTAAATCAAATTCAGGTGAAATCATTGGTGTTGTGGGAGCAGATTTAGATGCCACAACCGTTTATTCAGAAATGGAGAAGCAAAAAAAGAGCTTAATTCTTTTTGCTATTGTTGCACTCTTAATAAGCATAGCGATTATTTCCGTATTAAGCACTTATCTTGTATCGCCACTAAAAAAACTTTTGATGCAAGTACATAAAGTGGGGGAGGGCGATTTGTCTACAACCTTTTCCACAAATCGCTCGGATGAAATCGGAGTATTGACAGGAGCATTTCAAAAATCAACGGATAGCTTGAAGCAAGTAATTCAAGGTATTTCCCAGCACTCTTCAGCACTTGTTAAAATGTCGAACGAGCAATTAAGTAGCACAGAGGAAATTAAACAAGGAAATGATATAGTGGCGAAAACGATGATTGAATTAGCATCAGGCTCGGAGGAGAAGGCGGTAGCTACTGTGAAAATAGCCGAGACGATGCAAGATTTTGCAAGGCAAATTGAGCAAACGAGTTATCAAGGAAATGCTTTAAATAAGAAATCAGAAAGTATTATGGCTTTAACAAATGAAGGGCTTGGGCAAATTACTGAGACCGAGCAATATGTTTCCCTTTTATATAAAGGTGTAGAGAAATCAGTACAGCAAGTAAAGATGTTAGACCATCATGCTAAAGATATTTCCAGCTTAGTACTTGTCATTGAGGGAATTGCAGAACAAACGAATTTATTAGCTTTAAATGCGGCCATTGAAGCAGCACGTGCTGGTGAGCATGGAAAAGGCTTTGCCATTGTCGCAGATGAAGTGCGCAAATTGGCGGAGGAAGTGAAAAAATCGGTCGGTGACATCGTCGGTATTGTTGGGGGAATTCAGCAGGAATCAAGCGAAGTTGCAAAAGAGTTAGAGTTAGGCTATGAGCAGGCAAGTAAAGGCACAACGACTTTGAGAGAAACAGGGGAAATCTTTACGAATATACATTTAGCAGTAAAGCAAATGCAGCTGCAAATACAGGATATTACAGTAGAATTAGAGCGAATTTCGGAGCGCGGCAATAGCGTCCACGATGCTATTGGCAATGTGGCAGCTGTCACAGAGGAAGCCCAAGCTGGCATTGAGGATACATCAAATCTCGTACAAAAATCAACAGCCGCAATGCAAGAGATAGTTCACAACTCTAAGGAGCTAACGAAAATCGCAGCACAGTTAAATGAATTAACTGAGAGATTTAAGGTGGAGTAACCTTTGATGAGACATCACCTAAAGCGTCCCAAAAGCAGGTAATCTCTGCCTTGGGGACGCTCTCATATATTAACAGAAAGAAAAGTGTCATTTTAAAAGGTTGTAAACACTGATTTTAAAGCCTTTTAATTCAATCTTAAACTTACACCTTCGGTTGTTTAAATCAATTTCATACTGAAGTGCAGTTCCTCTTGTGCAAACATATAATTAAATGCAGATGAATTATTTAAAGCTCTCTCGAATTGAATATCCATTACTAATATGTTTGCTCTGAGCAATGCTTCAAATTGCTGGAGCATTTCTTGCTGCTCAGATGAACAGGCAATTGTTAAATAAATATATTGTTCAATTGGATAGTTTAGCTTTTTGCGTTGGTCTTGAATATAACGAATAAAGTCGCGAACATATCCTTCGGCAATTAAATCCTTCGTCAAATGTGTATAGAGCAACACTTGTAACGTGCCATCTTCTGCTAAAACATAGTCATCTTTGACAACGGACTCGATTAAAAGATGCGATTGCTCCAATTTAACTGCTTCGTCAGCAAGTTGAACGGTTAAATGTCCATTACGTAGTAAACTATTTTTTTCTTCGACTGGCATTGTTTCTACATAGGACTTCACTGCATTGACCTGCATGCCAAATGCAGCACCGGCTGTTTTAAAATTCAGCTTCAAGATTTTTTCCACGAATGCTTCTGTAGAATGTAGCCATTGCACTTTTTTAATATTAAGCTCATCTTGAATGATGGTGTTATACTTACTTAGATTTTCTGGCGAGCAAATGATGATTTCAGCTAAAGGTTGTTTTACCTTTAAGTTTTTGGCATTGCGGATGCTACGTCCTAGTTCAACGATTTGAACGATAGTAGCCATTTCCCTTTCAAGCACTACATTGATATAGGCTTCTGTGACAGCTGGATAGTCCTGTAAATGCACACTTGCATTGTTGTGCATTTGCATATAAATATGCTCTGCGATAAATGGCGTGAAAGGTGCGAGCAGTTTACACACTTCACTTAACACCGTGTGCAATGTATTGAAAGCAGCTCTTTTATCGTCAGAAAAACCAGAAGCCCAAAAGCGTTGGCGCGACCTGCGCACATACCAATTACTCACGTCGTCCATCAATTTAGCTATTTCCCGACAACCTTGCGTAAATTGATAATCATCCATAGATATCGTAACTTTCGCAATTGTCGTATGCAGTCGGGACATAATCCATTCATCTAATAATGTCGGTGTACCTTTTTGTGAGGCATCAAATATAAACTGGTCAATACTTGTATAAAGCTGATAAAAGTTAAACGTATTTTCTAGCGTATCTAATAGTTTAGATTTTGCCTCCTGCACAATTTTTGTAGAAAAGCGCTTTGGATTCCACGGTGAGCTATCTACTAATAATGCCCAGCGTAATGCATCTGCACCATAAATGTTCATTAGGTCTATCGGGTCTAGTGCATTGCCTTTGCTTTTCGACATTTTTTGTCCATGCTCATCTAATACATGCCCTAATGAAAGAACATTTTTATATGGTGTTTGCCCTGTGTACAGTGCAGATACAGCAAGTAAGCTATAGAAAAAGCCGCGTGTTTGGTCGATGCCCTCTATTACGACATCCGCAGGGAATTGCTGCTGGAACTCCTCTTGCTCAAAAGGATAATGATGTTGCGCAAAAGGCATCGAGCCACTATCGAACCATACATCAATAACCTCTGGTGTACGTTGCATTGTTTCATGGCATTTTGGACAATGACAAAGAACATTGTCGATATACGGCTTATGCAAATCTTCAGGCAACGGCTGTTGTGCTAGTTTTTCTAATGCTGCAACACTTTCAGGCGCTTCCTCATGCCCGCATGCTGTACAAATCCAAACGTTTAAAGGTGTGCCCCAATAACGATTGCGGCTAATATTCCAGTCCACTACATTTTCGAGAAATTTACCGAAGCGACCCTCTTTAATATGGTCAGGATACCAAGTCACTGTTGCATTGTTAGCAAGCAATTGCTCTTTTAGTGCAGACATTTGAATGAACCAGCTATCTGTTGCGTAATAGAGCAACGGCGAATCACAGCGCCAGCAATGCGGATAGCTATGGTCGTATTTTTCTTTATGGAATAATAAATCCTTAGCAGCTAACAGCTTGATTATGTTGACATCACAATCTTTGACAAAGCGACCTGCTAAATCTGTTATTTCGTTTGTATAGCAGCCTTGTAAGTCCACTATATTGATAAAGGATAAGCCATTTAGCTTCACTGTTTGGTAATCATCCTCACCATGCGCTGGAGCGATATGCACAACACCTGTACCGCTCGTTTCTGTTACATAATCAGCCATTACAACAATATGCCCATGTTCAACGGAAACATAATCAAAAGGTGGTTTATAGGCTATACCTTCAAATTCAGTCCCTTTATGTTCGCTTACAATCGTTGCATTTTCGCCTAGTACATTGAGTGCAAGTGATTTTGCTATGATGAAAATATCTCCATCAAGCCGTGCCTTCACATATGTTAAAGAAGGATTCATTGCAAGCGCAACATTGGCTGGCAATGTCCAAGGAGTTGTCGTCCAACCTAAAAAAATTTCATTTGAATCAACACATTGAAATTTAACGGTTGCAGATAAATCTTTCACATCTTTATAGCCTTGTGCAACCTCATGGGAGCTCAAGGATGTTTGACAGCTAGGGCAGTATGGCGATACACGATGTCCTTTATAAAGTAAATTATCTTTATGAACTTTGCTCAGTATATGCCAAACGCTTTCGATATAGCGATTATCTAATGTCACATAAGGTTCATCCATATCCACCCAATAACCTAATTGCTCTGTAAAGGAGCGCCAAATTTTCTCATACGTAAAGACACTCTCTCTACATTTTTGTACAAACGGTTCGATACCATATGCTTCGATTTCTTGCTTGCCTGAAATAGCGAGCTGCTTTTCCACACCCAATTCTACAGGGAGACCATGTGTGTCCCAGCCTGCTTTACGCTCGACTAAAAAACCTTGCATTGTTTTATAGCGCGCGACTACATCTTTTACTGTGCGACCTAGTGCATGCCCTACATGTGGTAGTCCATTGGCTGTAGGGGGTCCTTCGTAAAATACGAAGGAATCACGATTTTTGCGGTTTTCAATAGACTTTTCAAAAACATGTTCAGCTTGCCAATGGAGGCGAATTCTTTCTTCTCTTTGCTGCAATGTTTCTTTTCCCATTTCAATTCCTCCTATACCTATTTTTGTATAAAAGGCATACAAAAAACTCGTCCCTAAGTAAAGGGACGAGTTAACTCGCGATACCACCCTAATTCTATTGAACAATCCAATAGCACTTAGCAACGTACAATCATACGTGTTCTTTTTAACGGTAGACACCCGGGCTTGCTTACTCATTTCAGCGTGCCTTCTCAGAGAGGATTTTCATGTAACAATTGAACACTGACTTTCATCAAGGCGTCAGCTTTCTGTAGAACAATACGAAACATTACTCTTTCTCGTCAACGAATTTGTATGCTTTTATTACGTGTTACTTTAATGGATTTTTAAAATAATGTCAAATCAATTTCTTTAAAAGAAATATCTAAAAATACTTGAGATAATGAAGAATGTTAACATTCCAAGGAAAAAAATAATAATGTTTTTTGCCATATTTCGTATTCCCTTCTATAAGTGTTGAAATCAGGTGTAGATAAGCTGCATTGATAATGGCAATAAACGCATATCAACACTGCGAATATAGAAAGTACGATAAAATTATAATGTAATATCATATGTGGTCTTTAATGTAGCATAAAAATCTCCTCTATTTCTACTAATTATTTGTTACTATTTCTGAGTTCCTCCAAATACTATTTTTATAAGTGCCATACAGAGGTTATAAAGTACAGCAAATGGGAAACGCTAGTAATGGAGGTGATGACAATGGAGAAAAAGCACGAAAATAAAAAAGCACAGCGAGAGGAATTCGGGCAAGACTTAAGCCCTGATGATTTAGATACCCGCAATAAAGAGGATATGACAAAGGAGCAAATAAAAAACACAGCAGTATCCAACAATAAATTGCCCAAGCCTAACTAAATACAATTGGGCTTTTCCCCATATCTTCCTTTATTAACTTCTTCATCTCAAGCTCCAACCGCCAGCCCTATGTTTTCAAACTTTCAAAGAAAACAATTTAAAGAGCACCAACAAAAGCGCCCAATAAGCCGGCTAATTGCGCGGCTTGTTGGGCGCCAATTCAAGACTTGGAGAGCTCGATAAAGCCTTCTCCAAACACATCTCGTACATCATGAATGGCGATAAATGCATCTTTGTCAGCTTCTTTTACGATGTTTTTCAGCTTAATAATTTCCTGTCTGCTAATAATAATATAGAGCACTTCCTTTTGCTCTTTTGTGTAATAACCGTGCCCAGATAGGACGGTTACACCACGATTCATTTTATAAGTGACTTTATCCGCGATGGCATGGGGATTTTTGGAGATAATCGTTACTGCTTTTTTCGTGTTTGTTCCCTCAATCACAAATTCCATCACCTTTGTCCCGATATAGAGCATCATAATTGTCATCATAAGTGCCTCTGCACCGATAATAAAGTAAGAAGAGAATGCGACAATTAAATCAAAAAATAACAGCCCATAGCTAATATTCCAGCCTAAAAATTTATTCGTTATTCTCGCTAAAATAGTTGTACCAGCCGTTGTCCCACCAACACGAATAATTAAGCCAATTCCGACACCTACAAATACGCCACCGAATATCGCGTTGATAATAATTTCATCGGATTGAATTGTCCATGACTCTGTAAGATGTAAAAATAGTGAAATAAACGTAACAGCGATAACTGTATAAATCGTTGTTTGTCTGCTCAGAAATTTGTATCCAACAAGCAATAAAATCCCATTAAGTACAAAGCTGACGATACTAGGAGACCATTGAAATAAATAATACAGGATAATCGTAACACCTGTTACGCCACCTTCCCCTAATTCGTTTGGAATGACAAATAAATTGATTGCAAGCGCAAATAGAAACGCTCCGAACATCATAATTAAAATATCAATTACTAATTTTTTCATTTTTGCACCACCGTTTGCGGGTATAATTTTTCTTTCTTACATACTATAACAATTTTTTGAAAGTATCACTCAAGTAATTGTAGAGGGAGGAAGCAATAATCACCATCATGCACAACTTTTCCTTGTTTAATTGCAAGCGGCTGTTTAAAAATTGGTCCATCAATAACAGTTGTATGAAATTCCCCACCTTCTCCACAAGGGTCAATGCCGCGTTCCTTTAATTCTTGTACATACTCATATGTTAAAACTTTCCCTAAATCATTCTCTTGCATACCGAGAGATATATTAACTGTTGTAATAATTGTTTTAAAGCCTAAGTCAATAAAGCGTTCGACTACTTCTGAATGGTCGGTTTCCCATAAAGGCATTCCAAGCTTTAAGCCTGCGATATTTGCGACTTTTTCGTGCCAACAGCCATGCTCAGGCATATCAAGGTCGCCAGTTACAAGGGCTTCCGCTCCTAAAGTTTTCATTTTTTTCAGCATGTCAATAAAGATTGCCTCATATTGTGTCCAGCTTGCAGCAGCAAAATGAATCGGTAAGCCGATTGCTTCCGCCTGTGCTTTTATGAAATCAACCGTCATCGCGTGTGAGCGAGAGCGAGTGCCATCTTCCTCAAGCACGATGATTAAGCCTATCGCTTGTCCTGTTTTCATAGCCTCATACAAAGCTAATGTACTATCTTTTCCCCCACTAAAAGAGGCGACAAACTTCTGTCCTTCAGCCCCTGTTTTCCACTTTTTTGTGTTTGCCATAGTATGTATCCCCTTTGTTTTGTCTATATGGTTATTTTAGCATGATTGCCGTGTGTTTATTGGCATTTGCTGTTATCTCGGGTTCAATTTCCACTAATTTTTTCAACAATACGGAAACCCCGACAGTCTAATCTATCGGGGTTTCACTCGGTACTGTATCCTTTTAGCTAATGTCAGTATAGCATTTGTTACTCATTTTTTAAAGTAGGCTTCTTTCGTCCTTAATTCAAAGGAGACATTCTCTATTCACCAAGCATCGCCTTCAGTGTACGCTTTTGCCATCCTAATTTGAAATAAGCATATTGCAGGATGAAATGGACGCAGAATGTAATAGGGTAGGCAATCCATACGCCATTCAATTCAAACACTGTGTAATGCGATAAATAGAATGCTACAGGCACTTCCACTAACCAAATTGTTAGTACGAGGAAAATCGTCGGCCATAAGACGACACCTGTTGCGCGCATCGTTGCGGAAACCGTTTGGGTATGACCAAATATTAAATAGCTCCAAAATGTAATCATTAAATAGTTTTTCGCAATATCGACCGTATCCGTTGAAGTGATAAAGAGTGATAAAATTGGCTCTGCAAATATATAGGTTAGTAAAATTACAGCTCCACCTAAAATATAGTTAATTTTCACACTAATACTGCGGATTTTTTTTATCATTTCAGTAGAGCTCGCACCTAATGCTTGAGCAACGAAAACTGATGTAGCAATGGCGATACTCATAGCTGGGACTTGGGCATAGCCTGCTATTTGATTGACAACACCATAGGCTGCAGTTGCACTTGAGCCGTAGGCATTCACGAAGCCGATAACGGCAATTTCAGCAACTGAAATAGCAACCATGCTAATACTTGCTGGAATTGCTAGCTTAAACAGTGAAATTAAAATATCCTTTTTCAATTTAAAATGCTGTAAAACAGACTTATCTAAACGTAAAATATGATTCTTTTTATGCAAATAAGCAAGTAGCAAAATCATCGTTACTAAATTTGATAGTACTGCGGCATATGCAGCACCATTCAAGCCGAAAGCAGGTAAACCAAACCAACCAAAAATAAGTGGTGGCAGGAAGGCAATGTTAAATACAACGCTCGTTACTAAAAAGACAAAGGGCGTTTTGGAGTCGCCAACACCACGAATAAATGTTGTATAGGTCATATACCAAAACATAATTGGCAGTGTAAAGAATAAAATTTTCGCATAGCTAACACTCATATCTAAAATATTTGCAGGTGTTTGCATAAAGCGCAAAATCCATTCGATGAAAAAGGCGCCAAAAAGAGCTACTGCAATTGACAAAATCGTTGTAAAGGCTAGTGTAACGCCGACAACCTCTTTCATTTTTTCATGATTGCCCGCACCGAATGTTTGCCCAACTAAAATAGAGCTACCTGAGCCGATGCCGATGGCGAAGGCCATTAAAAAGAAGAAAAATGGAAAGAAGGCTGCAATTGCCGCTAATGCATCATCACCTAAATTGCGTCCAACGATAAACATTGCAGCGACCTGACCTAGTGATTGCAGCACATTCGCTAGCATGACAGGAATTAAGAATTTTAAAAATGCTTTTCTAAGCTGTTGGTCATCTTGTAATAATTGTTCGTTCATTTCAATATCCTCATAAGGCATTAATAGCCCATTTCTTTTAAAATACGCGACAGCGTTCGTAAACGCTCGCCAATAAGCTCCCCATCATCACTTAAAGCTTGATTGAAAAGCTTAATATCTTCATTAATTTGTTCATTTTCTGTGCATACTTCTACGGTCATTGCGTCACCTTGAAGGCCTACACGCTTAATAACCGGGTTGGTCTCATCGTATAAATTTTCATAGCGATAAGCATCTTTAAAATGGAGCTGAGCCTCACAAACTAAAATAGCGAGGTCGAGCACGCGGTGTAAAGGCAATTCCTCTGATTGACGTGACCATTTGCCACCTGTGTGACGCCATACCTTTGCTGAAATATCCACTTTCCCGCGGTCATTCCATTGTGCTAAACCGAGTGACAAGCCTTGCGCATCCGTTTGATAGGCTGTACGTCCATCGATATTTGCATAGTTTTCAGCAACAAGAACAGGTTTATGTTTTAAATGTGTAGGAATTTTCATTGTTATTACTTCCTTTCGGTTTTTTATTTAGTAATTTACTAAATTACTTGCTTAGTAAAAATAACATTAGCTAAATGAAAAGTCAATCAATTATAATTAGAGCTCTAAAATCAAATAACTAATCTAGGTTCGGTTGAGTTTTCTGCGACATGCAATGGTGATAAATGTAGTTTTATACTGAAATCCTGTCGCTGCAAAATTGACTATGGAACTCTTGCCACTAATGGGCGTCACTATTCGTAAGTAAAGGGAGGAGATGGAAGGGATGATAGGGCTTTTAAATATAGGAAGTCTTTTACTTGGTTTAGCTGCTTGGCTACTTCCGTTTGGTGTATTGTTACGACCTCAAACGAATCCAGCCATATGGATAATTTTTAGTTTTGTTGCGTGTGCCATAGCTATTGCTTTTCAAATTTTCTATACACAGCATGTAGTACAGGTAGAGGATTGGGCTGCCTTAATGGATACGATGGATGCAGTCGCTTTTGCGACGAAGGCATTGTTAATTGTAACGATTGTATTGAATATATGTGTATGGTTAGTGCAACGTAGGAGAATAATTGCTTAGAATTATCGACTAATATTGGGGCTGTCCAAAAAGCCGTGCATAGCCGGCATTTTGGACAGGCGCGATGATGTTTCGTAAAATGTTGATTCATATAAAGTGAACCTTCAATCAGTGGGGGCTTCGCACACCCCCACTGATTGGTAGTTTCACCATTCGGGTTTTTACAGGCTGTTTGATCCCCCACTTAAACATCTTGTTTTTATCTGCTGTTTTGAAGTGGGGGTATTACAGCCTGTTAATACGGGATAAGCAGAGAACGCCTCTTTTAAAAATGGAATGAACATGGGCTTTAGCAGCGTTATCCTTCAGTAAAAGGAAAGCGATGAAAACATTGATTTCAATGTGGTGGAAAAACAAAATGGACTTTTCGGACAACTCCTTTTGAAGTATTATGAGGAAGGCTTAGGAACAATTTTACTTACAACAGATGCTAAAACTTGCTGAAATAGCATGCCGAATACAACAGGCATTGCTACTTTAGCTGGGAAGTAAGTTGTTGCAATCACGACACCTAAAGAAATATTGCGCATGCCGCCTGTAAAGACGAAGGTCGTTATTTGCTCACTGTTTTTTAAAAAATAACGCCCGATAAGCAGTGTGAAAATATAGCCACATATAGCGATAATTAGCACCAAGCTTATCACAAGAGCTAGTTCCATATTGATATTTTTTAAATAAGGGGCAATCGTGCTGCTATTAATCATAATTACTGCAAATAAAGCGAGCTTAGTAAAAGGTGCTAATTTACCTGATATTTTTCGCGGAATTTGTCCTTTTGATAGCTCGTTTACTATAATACCGAGCACTGTCGGAAGCACAATCATAAAGGATAGGCTCGTCATTAATGATGATAACTGGAGCTCCACTTTTTCTCCCGATACGGCGAATAATAAGAATGGCATAATAATAGGTGCAAGCAATGTATCAATAAGAACAATTGATAAGCCTAAAGGGACATTGCCTTTGCAAATAGTAATCCAAATCATGCTTGTGACACCTGTGGGCACTGCGACAGACAATACAAAGCCAATAATTAATAAATGGTCGTCAAATAAAGTTGACGATAAAAAATAAGCCCATAATGGCATCAAAATATGTAAAAAAGCAATGGATGTTAGGATGACAACAGGGTGTTTTATGAAAATGGTGAAATCTTTATATTTCATTCGTAAACTACCTGCAAACGTCATAAAAGCAAAAAGCCAAACAACAAGAAAAAGTAGATGATGTAAAATATTTTCAAGCAATACACCAATTACTAGGCTAAGTGGTGTTAAAATAGCGATATAGCGTTGAAGAAATATATTTAATTTTTCTAGCACAAATAAGACCTTCTTTAAATTTAGATTTATCCCGCATCAACTGCCCGTAAAAACCCTACTGATTGAATATTCACTTTATTGTAGCATAGTTGTTTTTAAGATGAAAATAGAGGTGAAGCATATGCAGATTGAAATCATTGAAGGTGTACCATATAAATATTTAAAGCAATTACAGACGCTTCATGCCCATGTTTTTGAAGGAGCCGAGTTGCCGTTAGCGAAATTGGAAGGTAAGGAAGGATTATTGTGCTTATTTATGATGGAAGATGCCCAAATGATTGGCTTTAAACTCGGTTATATCCATCCGGACCGAGTCTTTTATAGCTGGTTAGGTGGTGTGCATGAAGGTCAGCGGGGGCGAGGTATTGCTAGTAAATTAATGATACGACAGCATGAGGAAGTACAAAAACGCGGCTTTCAAAAAGTTCGTACATATGGGCGCAATAATCGCAAGGCGATGCTGATAACAAATATTAAGCACGATTTTGATATTATCTCGACGTTTGTTGACGCAAAAGGCAGACATAAAATTATTTTTGAAAAGTCGCTATTCTAGCAAGGAAATGTCTGAAAAGCAGTGCTTTAGCCCACTTTATGGATGCCTCCACTATTTTTGAAGAAAACCTAAAAATTGTATTGACATTTTGTTTTTTCATGTTAAATTAATTCTATAAGATTAGTTGGTTTTTAAAAATCGAATCTAAAAATGCTTTTGCAGCAAAGCAAAAGCGCAACATATTGCAGTAGCTCACTAGACAAACTAGAGGCCACTCTTTAGGAAAGAAGTATTTCTTTTCTATGGAGTGGCCTTTTTGCTTCAAGATGAAAAAGCATTTGGAGTGGCTAGGTGTGAAAGTAGCTATTTTCAGGGGATATCAATAAATAGTTAGAAAAGGAGAATGTTTTCATGAGAACTCGTCTAATAATACTTTTTTCCACTTTCCTTTTATTAGCTGCTTGTGCTAGTAAGGAGGCAGCAACAGGGGGGAAAGTTGAAATTTTAAATACTTCATATGATCCAACACGCGAATTGTATGAGGAATTTAATAAGGAGTTTGCTGCATATTGGCAGGTGGAGAAAGGGCAGGAAGTGGTGATTAAACAATCGCATGGCGGCTCGGGAAGCCAAGCACGCTCCGTTATTGATGGATTGGATGCGGATGTAGTAACGCTTGCTTTAGCCTACGATGTCGATGCGATTGCGGAGCAACAATTGATTGCTGAGGGCTGGCTTAATCGCTTAGAGCATAACTCTGCACCGTATACATCTACAATTGTATTTTTAGTACGGGAGGGTAATCCAAAAGGTATTAAGGATTGGGATGATTTAGCAAAGGCTGATGTTTCAGTTATTACACCTAATCCGAAGGCATCTGGCGGAGCTCGTTGGAATTACTTAGCTGCTTGGGGATATGCTCTAGAAAATTTTGAAGGCAATAATGCGAAAGCGAAAGATTTTGTTTCTAGTATTTATAAAAATGTAGAAGTGCTTGACTCTGGTGCACGAGGCTCGACAACAACATTTGTAGAGAAGGGTATTGGGGACGTATTAATTACTTGGGAAAATGAAGCACTCCTCGCATTAAACGAGTTGAAAAAGGCTGAATTTGAAATTGTAGCGCCCTCTATTAGCATTTTAGCAGAGCCGTCTGTAGCTGTAGTGGATAAGAATGTGGATAGAAAAGGGACACGAGAGATTGCTGAAGCTTATTTGAAGTTTTTGTATACAGATATTGGGCAAGAAATCGCAGCTAAGAACTATTATCGTCCAAGAACAGAGGAAATCGCTGAAAAGTATGATAGTCAATTCCCTAGCATCAAATTATTCACGATTGACGAAAAATTTGGTAGCTGGAAAGAGGCGCAGGAAACTCATTTCAGCGATGGCGGCGTTTTTGATTCCATTTATGAGTAATTTGCAGCCTATATCATTACGTTTGCACAACAGGAAGATTTCTAGAAGGTGGTTTAGATAATGAGAAAAAGGAAAAATGTATTGCCAGGCTTCGGCTTATCAATGGGTATTACAATGCTGTATTTAAGCTTATTTATTTTAATCCCATTATCTATGATATTTATCGAATCGTCTAAACTTGGCTTAGTAGATTTTTGGAAAGTTGTGACGAGTGAGCGCGTTGTTCATGCCTATAAAGTGTCGTTTATTACAGCCTTTGTGGCAGCTCTTTTTAACGGTGTATTTGGCTTATTGATTGCATGGGTGCTCGTTCGCTACAGCTTCCCCGGAAAACGATTAATCGATGGGCTTATTGATTTGCCCTTTGCTTTGCCGACAGCGGTTGCAGGTATTACATTAACTACTTTATATGCGCAGGATGGCTGGATTGGTCAATGGTTTAGTGTCATAGGGGTTAAAATATCGTTTACCCCTATTGGCATTACATTGGCGCTTATATTCATCGGCTTACCGTTCGTTGTTCGAATGGTTCAGCCTGTGCTTGAAAGCTTTGAGCGTGAGGTCGAGGAGGCTGCATCTAGCTTAGGGGCGAGGAAGGGGCAAATTTTTAGAAAAATTATCTTCCCTGAAATATTACCAGCTTTATTAGCAGGATTTTCTCTTGCATTTGCAAGGGGGCTTGGGGAATATGGGTCTGTGGTTTTTATCGCAGGCAATATGCCGATGAAAACGGAAATTGCGCCACTGATGATTATGACGAAGCTGGAGCAGTTTGATTATGCTGGAGCGACAGCAATTGCGGTTGTCATGTTGATTATTTCGTTTATTTGTTTAGTTTTTATTAATTTACTGCAAAAGTGGAGTCAAAAGCATGTATTACAAGAGGAGTAGGAGGGAACAAAGTGAAGCATACGAAAGAGCAAAAAAGTGTGATTAGAAGAGTATTAATCACATTAATGCTTTTATATTTAGCATTGTTTCTACTTGTGCCGCTCGCATTCATTTTTGTCAAAGCATTTGAGCAGGGCGCAGCAGTTTATTTTGCAGCCATTACAGAGAGTGATGCTTTATCCGCTATTAAGTTAACATTACTTGTTGCTATCATAACGGTTCCATTGAATACGATTTTCGGGGTGGCGGCAGCATGGTGTATTACGAAATTTCATTTTAAAGGCAAGCAGCTATTATTATCCTTAATCGAATTACCGTTTGCCATCTCACCAGTCATTGCGGGGCTTATTTTTATCTTACTGTTTAGCCCGAGAAGCGCTTTAGGTTCGCTGTTAATGGATTTTGGTGTCAAAGTTATTTTTTCCGTACCGGGAATCGTTATTGTAACGATGTTTGTGACAATGCCATTTATTGCGCGGGAGCTCATTCCAATTATGCAGGCACAAGGAAGGGCAGAGGAGGAGGCAGCTATCTCCCTTGGGGCAAGTGGCTGGAAAATGTTTATCCGTGTCACATTGCCAACGATTAAGTGGAGCTTATTGTATGGGATGATTTTATGTAGCGCAAGGGCGATTGGTGAGTTTGGCGCTGTGTCGGTCGTGTCAGGAAGGATTCGGGGAATGACAAACACGATGCCCCTACACGTAGAGATTTTATATAACGAATATCAGTTTTCTGCTGCCTTTGCTGTAGCATCGCTCATGTCGCTATTGGCTTTAGTGACGTTAATGATTAAAACGTTTATTGAATATAAGTCAGAGAAACAACAAGTAGGTGAATAGGATGTCTATTGAAATACATGGTGTAACAAAGCATTATGGCTCATTTCAAGCATTAAAAGAGATTAATTTAACGATTTCAAAGGGGGAGCTCGTTGCACTTTTAGGACCATCTGGTTCAGGTAAAACAACGCTTTTACGAATGATTGCAGGGTTGGAGTCAATTGAGGAAGGAAGCATTTCATTTGATGGAACAGATTTAAGTACAGTACATGTCAATCAGCGAGATGTCGGCTTCGTCTTTCAACATTATGCGCTCTTTAAGCATATGACAGTATTTGATAATGTGGCATTTGGTTTAACGATTCGAAAGAAAAGCTTACGACCATCTAAAAAGGCGGTCGAGCAAAAGGTGCATGAGCTTTTAGAGCTAGTGAAGCTAAGTGGCTTTGCACAGCGCTATCCGTCACAGCTATCAGGTGGGCAACGTCAACGTGTTGCACTAGCGAGAGCATTAGCGGTAGAGCCAAAAATGCTACTACTAGATGAGCCATTTGGGGCGCTTGATGCGAAGGTTCGCAAGGAATTGCGTCGCTGGTTGCGTAAATTGCATAATGAAATGCATATTACAAGTGTATTTGTAACACATGACCAAGAAGAAGCGCTTGATGTTGCAGACCGCATTGTCATTATGAATAAGGGGAAGATTGAGCAGGTAGGAACACCTTCCGAAGTTTATGATAAGCCAGTAAGCCCGTTTGTATATGATTTTTTAGGCAATGTCAATTTATTTCACGGTCGATTGCAGCAAGGGAAATTAAAATTTGGAAGCGTTCAGCTTGATGCGTCAGACTACTTCGATAAAGACGATACCGATGCAGTAGGCTATGTGCGACCACATCATTTAAAGGTGGAGCGCGTAAGGCTAAGTGAGGATGAAATCGCAGCAAAAATTACCTTTATGCATTCAATTGGACCAACTTGGCATATTGAGATGAAACGTGAGGATAGCGATGCCTATGTTGAAGTGGAGCTGAGTAAAGAAGAATTTCTACAACTAGATTTAAAAGTGGGGGAAATTGTCTATGTCAGCCCAAAGGAAATGAAAGTATTTATCCCGGAAGATTTCATCATTTAAGGAGGGGGCAGCTTGTTAACATATAGTAAATGGGAAAACCCCAATATTGAGTTTGCAATTGATGAGCAATATAAAGGTGCTTTAGAGGTCATTAAGTGGAGCTATGGGGAGTATGGAAAAGAGATTGTCTATGCGTGTAGCTTTGGTATTGAGGGGATTGTTCTCATTGATTTAATTGCTAAGGTACAACCAGATGCGCAAATTGTCTTTTTAGACACAGATGTACATTTTAAGGAAACATATGAAACGATTGAGCGTGTACGTGAGAAATATCCAAAGCTTCATATCGTACTAAAAAAACCTGCGCTCACATTGGAGCACCAAGCACAGCAGTTTGGTGATAAGCTGTGGGAAACGAATCCAAACCAGTGCTGTAATATTCGAAAACTAGAGCCATTAAACGAGGTACTATCAGGTGCGAAAGCATGGATTTCTGGCTTGCGCCGTGAGCAGTCTAAAACACGCAAAAATGTCGAGTTTATCAATAAGGATAATAGATTTAAGTCGGTAAAAATTTGCCCGCTCATTCATTGGACGTGGAAGGATGTGTGGCGCTATGTATCAAAGCATGAGCTTACCTATAATGTGTTGCACGACCAAGGCTATCCAAGTATCGGCTGTTCGCATTGTACAAAGCCAGCCTTTACGTTAGACGATTTACGTTCGGGCAGATGGCAGGGGCAAGGGAAAACTGAATGTGGGCTTCATAGCCAGTGAGATGTAGTCATTTTAATGAAAAGGAGAAGCGCAAATGAAGGAACTTACTCACCTCGACCAATTGGAGGCAGAAGCAATTTATATTATTAGAGAAGTGGCAGCAGAATGTGAAAATCCTGTTATGCTCTATTCAATTGGAAAGGATAGCTCTGTCATGCTGCATTTAGCAATGAAGGCTTTCTATCCTGAAAAGCCACCATTTCCATTTATGCATATCGATACGACATGGAAGTTTAAAGAAATGATAGAGTTTCGTGACCGCCGAGCAAAGGAATTAGGCATTGAAATGATTGTTCATTCGAATGAGGAAGGGCTTGCACAAAACATTAATCCATTCGACCACGGCTCAGCCTATACGGATATTATGAAAACACAGGCTTTAAAGGATGGCTTAAATAAATATGGCTTCACCGCTGCCTTTGGCGGAGGCAGGCGCGACGAAGAAAAATCTCGTGCGAAGGAGCGTATCTTTTCATTCCGCAATAAAAACCATGCATGGGACCCTAAAAACCAACGCCCTGAAATGTGGAAGCAGTTTAATACAAGAATTCATAAAGGTGAAAGCATACGCGTTTTTCCTATTTCCAATTGGACAGAGAAGGATATTTGGCAATATATTCATCGGGAAAATATTGATATTGTACCGCTCTATTTTGCAAAGGAAAGACCCGTTATTTACCGTGAAGGCAATTATGTCATGGTAGATGATGAGCGCATGCGTTTACAGCCAGATGAGGAAGTGTTCATGAAAAAGGTTCGCTTTCGTACATTGGGCTGTTACCCGCTAACAGGTGGGGTCGAATCAAATGCAGTGACTTTGGATGAAATTATAGAGGAAACATTAGGGGCAGTTACATCTGAACGTACAACACGCGTTATCGACCAAGAGGCTGTTGGGAGTATGGAGAGACGTAAGCGAGAGGGGTATTTCTAGATGAAAAGTTTATTGAGATTTATTACATGCGGCAGTGTCGATGACGGTAAATCGACGTTAATTGGTCATATGCTGTATGACGCAAAGCTATTATTCGCTGACCAAGAAAGAGCATTAGAGTTAGATAGTCGACTAGGAAGTCGCGGGGGGGAAATTGATTATTCCCTTCTATTAGATGGGCTTTTAGCAGAGAGGGAGCAAGGAATTACAATTGATGTGGCCTATCGTTATTTTACGACGGCTCATCGCTCCTTTATCGTTGCTGATACACCGGGGCATGAGGAGTATACACGTAATATGGCTGTAGGTGCTTCATTTGCAGACCTCGCTATTATTTTGGTAGATGCAACGAAGGGTGTCGTTACACAGACGAAGCGCCATGCACGTATATGTGCACTAATGGGTGTAAAAAATCTGGTGCTGGCTGTAAACAAGATGGATTTAGTTAACTTTAATGAAGTGCGATTTACTAAAATTAAGAGTGATTTTTTACAACTTATCGAGGAATTCCGTCTTGAAAGTGTGCAAGTAATCCCAGTTTCAGCAACGAATGGAGATAATATTACGAAAAAATCCGCAAATACGCCATGGTACGACGGATTGGCGTTACTACCATATTTAGAGGAGGTAGATACACAACAGGAGGAGCAGCAAAATTATTTTGTTATGCCTGTTCAGCGTGTAAGTAGACCGAATCACACATTCCGCGGCTTTCAGGGGCAAATTGAGGCAGGGACAATTGCCGTAGGTGATGAAATAACAACTTTACCTAGTAATGAAAAGGTGAAGGTTAAAAGTATTTTAGTAACGGACCGTGAAGTACAAACTGCATATGCAGGGCAACCTGTTACGATTCAACTGCATAGAGAGGTAGATGTTTCGCGCGGCTGTGTACTAACGACAGACCGACAAATAGCGGTCGCTGATTTATTCACTGCCCAAATTTTATGGATGGATGATACGGAGCTTGCAGCAGGGAAAAACTATTTAATTAAAGTAGGAACAAAAATTATTCCGAGCACAATCGTAGCGATTCATCACAAAGTGGATATTAATACAGGACAGCATATAGCGGCGAATAAAATAACGAAAAACGAGCTAGCAACCTGCGATATTGCATTAACAGAAAAGATTGTCTTTGATTCATTTGATAGAAATGAGGCATTAGGTAACTTTATTTTAATTGACCGAATTACGAATATGACTGCGGCATGTGGTGTAATTAAGGAAATTGCCTTACAAGAGAAGCATATTTTTGGGCAGCAAACAGATGTGACACGAGAGGCACGTGCTGAGCAAAAAGGGCAAAAGCCACTGACATTATGGTTTACAGGTCTTTCCGGTTCCGGCAAGTCGACACTTGCAAACGAGGTGGAAAAGCGCCTTGTAGCATTTGGTCACCACACGATGCTACTCGATGGCGATAATGTGCGATTAGGATTAAACAAAGATTTGGGCTTTGATGAGGTTGGACGTATTGAAAATATTCGTCGCATTGCTGAAGTGGCGAAGCTGATGAACGATGCGGGGTTAATTACATTAACGTCGTTTATTTCACCTTTTGAGCAGGAACGTCGAAAAGCGCAGCAAATAATAGGGCAATCCTATATCGAAATATACATTAGCACGCCTCTAGACGTATGCGAAAAACGTGATGTCAAAGGGCTTTATCAAAAAGCACGTGCACAGGAAATCACTAATTTTACTGGGATTTCAAGCCCGTACGAGGAACCAAAAAATCCTCATATTAAAATTGATACGAGCAATATTTCCTTAGAGGAAGCAACTGATTATATTGTGAAGGAAGTATTGAAGGTGCTAGCTTAACTTCATTCAGCAATGTTAAAGCGTAAGAAAGCTTGGCTTCTTACGCTTTAGTTGCAATATGAAAGGGATTTTTTAGCTGCTCCTTATTATAATGCAAAGGCTCGTTAGTTGTGGAATCTAGCACTTTACCACCGCTATACTTCACGATTGCTTCACCTGCAGCAGTATCCCATTCCATTGAGTAGCTAAGGCGTGGATAGACGTCTACTCGGCCTTCAGCGACAAGGCACATTTTAATGGAGCTACCAGATGTAACAAGCTCAATATTGTGGTGCAGCTCCTGCATTTTTTGAATATAGTCCTCCGTATCACTTGAAAAATGGGAGCGGCTAACAGCGATAGCAAAGACTTCCCTATTTGTAGCAATAGGTAGCTTTTGAGAAAGGGTGAGTAAAATATTTTCCGTATCAATTTTCTGGAGATTTTGCGTGCAATTTATTAATTTATAAGAACCAATTACGCTAGATGCAAAATACATTGTATCTTGTACAGGGCAATAAATAATGCCGAGCACAGGAGTGCCATTTTCAATAAGTCCAATATTGACGGTAAATTCCCCGTTGCGTTTAATAAATTCTTTTGTACCATCGAGTGGGTCGACTAGCCATGCAGTATGCCACTTGCTGCGCTGCGCATAATCTACTATTTCCCCTTCCTCACTAATAACGGGAATGCGAGGGTAGCAGCGCACAAGTTCCGTTTCAATTAAATGATGTGACCTTTTATCGGCGATTGTTAAAGGAGATTCATCGCCTTTAAATTCGACACTTACTGTTTCGGTGTTATACACCTTTAAAATTTCTTGACCTGCTTTAAATGCGATGTGAATAGGCTCTAAAATTCGTATAACAGTTTCCATTAAATACGCTCCAATCTATGACGTTTTAAGCTGGCACAATTCTTCAATAAATATCTTTACATTTCTTTTTTCCTTCATTGAGGGGCTATAAATATAAGAAAATGTTCGCCAAAAAGGAGTGTTTTCAAGTTGTACTACATGAATCTCACCCATTTTCAAATCTCGCTCAATGACGCTTTTCGATAGCAAGGAAAGACCTAAATTATTGATAACCGTTTCCTTTATTCCTTGTATGCTGCTGATGGAGAGTAAGGTTTTAACCTTCAGCTCATTTGTCTGCAAAAAATGCTTTAAATATTCACCAGTTCCAGAGCCGATTTCACGTGTAATCCAATCCTCATTTTGAAGATCAGCAATTGTTACTTTTTCCTTTGCTGCTAATGGATGTTGCACAGAGGACACAATAACTAATTCATCATCTTTAAAAGGCTCTACGATTATTTCTTTTTCATTCGTTTTGCCTTCTACTAAGCCAATATCGACTTGAAAAAGCTTAGCATATTGAACAATTTCATCCGTGTTGCCAATAATAATTTGAAAGGAAAGCTCTGGATATTTTTCTTTTAATTCAACAAGCAATGGAGGCAGAATGTATTCACCAATAGTAAAGCTTGCGCCAATTTTCAAATGACCTTGCACTGCATGGTGATAATCTAACATCTCCTGTTTTGTTTGCTCATAAAGCTGTATCATCTGTTTTGCGCGCTCTAGCAATATTTCTCCAGTAGGCGTAATGCAAAGTAGCTTAGGTGAACGTTGAAAAAGCTGTGTTTGAAATTCTTTTTCTAGATTTTTAATATGTAGGCTGACCGTTGGCTGTGACATACATAATGTATCTGCTGTTTTCGTAAAATTTTTAATTTCACATAATTTAATAAAAGTATGTAGCTCCTCAATATTCATCAAACTCCCCTCCTCTTCCACTCAATCATTTTTGCTAATAGCGATGATTATTAATTGTTATTTTACCAATCAATGACCATATAGTAAAGTAAACTTATTGGAATTGTTTATTTTAAAAATGTAGTTTGCTCATTGATATTATTGGTATTGAGTAATGTTATGGAGGGGAATGGAGTGGGAAAAGTTTATATTGTTGGTGCAGGCCCTGGAGATGTGGAGCTTATCACATTAAAGGGGCTTCGTTGTATAAAAGAAGCGGATGTTATTTTATATGACCGCTTAATAAATCATGAGCTACTGAGCTATGCAAAGCCAAGTGCGCAGTTGATTTTTTGCGGTAAGTTGCCAAATCGTCATGCGATGATACAGGAGCATATTAACCATTCGCTTGTGCAGTATGCAAAGCAAGGCAAGATTGTCACGCGTTTAAAGGGGGGAGACCCCTTTGTATTTGGGCGGGGTGCGGAGGAGGCAGAGGTGCTAGCAGCGCATCAAATTCCATATGAAATTGTTCCAGGCATTACATCAGGTATTGCAGCGCCAGCCTATGCAGGTATTCCTGTGACACATCGAGATTTTGGTTCCAGCTTCGCTATTGTAACGGGGCATATGAGAGAAGGGAAGGATGATTCAATAAAATGGGAAAGCCTTGCTAACGGAGTAGATACATTAGCTATTTATATGGGAGTAGGCAATTTACCGTATATTTGCGGGCAGCTATTAAAATATGGACGTCCTGCTACAACACCTGTTGCACTCGTTCATATGGGAACTTTCGAGGAACAGCAAACCGTTACAGGGACACTTGAAACGATTGAGGAAATCGCGCTGGCGAGCGAAGTGAAAAATCCTAGCATTATTATCGTAGGTGAGGTTGTCTCACTAAGGGAAAAAATTCAATGGTTTGAACAAAAAATGGAGGCGCAAGGATTATTGAAAGAAAGCGTCGTGTAAAAAGTAGGTGATACAATGCAAGCAATATTATATGTCGGTCATGGCACAAGAGTGAGGCAAGGTGTAGAAGAGGCAATTCAATTTATTAAACAAATAGAGCATGAAGTAAATGTAGATATTCAGGAGATTTCATTTTTGGAGCTAGTTGAGCCAGACATTGTGCAAGGCATAAAAAATTGCGTAGAGCGAGGTGCGACGAGGATTGCAATCGTTCCACTATTGTTATTAACAGCGCAGCACGCAAAGGAGGATATTCCGGCAGAGATAGAAAAGGCGCATTCAATGTATCCACATGTACATTTTACGATTGGTCGACCATTCGGAATTCACGACAAGCTAGTTGATACGATTTATAAACGTATTATGGAGCAGCAAAAGGAGATTTCCCAAGAGGCGGAGGTGCTTTTAATCGGACGTGGTAGCAGCGATATGGCAGTTGTGCATAATATGTCTGAAATAAGTGAGCTTGTACAACGGAGATTTAACTTTCAATCCGTTAGCTCCTGTTTTTTATACGGAGCAGGTCCGAGCTTTCAAGATGCGCTAGAAATGATAAAGAAAAGGGATGCGAAGCAGCTATTCATCGTTCCTTATTTATTGTTTTCAGGTTTGTTAAGCAAGGGGATTGAAAAAAATATAAAGGAGCTACAAGTCGATAGTTCGCATGTTATTTTATGTGCTAGCTTAGGCTACGACGAAAATGTTCGTCAAGTGCTGCTAGAACGGGTACGGGAGCTATTGAATGTGTGAGGAGGGGACATCTATGTCAAAGCAAAAAAGCAATAGTGAGGCTACATTTGAAAGCATTAAAGAAATGCTCGAAACGATAAAGTTTGGAACAATTACACTCATTATTCAGGACGGACATGTTGTTCAAATTGAAAAAAATGAGAAGATTCGTTTGAAATAATTAATTAACCGTAATGATAATTCGTGAGGTGGGAAACTTGACTTTACAAGTATTGAACAGCCCTTTTAATGAGGAGCAAGTAAAACAATTAAATACGCTATTACCTACATTAAATGACTACCAAAAAATTTGGCTAACAGGTTATTTAAGCGTTGCACCCGCTACAGGTGTAGCCGTTGCAGTAGCAGAAGAGGTAAAAGCGATTGCAGCAGAGCCGCAATCAGCAACCATTTTATACGGCTCTCAAACCGGCAATGCACAAGCTTTAGCCGAAAAGCTTGGGGCGGAGTTAAAAGAGGTAGGAGTAGATGTGAAAATTGAATCGATGTCAGCCTTTAAGCCAAATCAGTTAAAGAAGCTAAATAATTTATTGATTGTCACAAGTACGCATGGTGAGGGAACGCCACCAGACAATGCGATTCAATTGCATGAATTTTTACACAGTAAGCGAGCGCCGAATTTAGAGCATGCACAGTTTTCCGTATTGGCACTTGGTGACAGCTCCTATGAATTTTTTTGCAAGACAGGTGCTGACTTTGATGAGCAATTAGAAAAGCTCGGTGCGAAGCGTATTATACCTCGGGTTGACTGTGACCTTGACTATGACAGCCTAGCAGCACAGTGGATTGAGGATGTAAAAAAAGCACTAATTACGACAAGTCCACAAACTGCTTCAATACAGGCAAATACGGAGACAAAAGAAGTTAAGAGTTCGAAGTATTCAAAAAGTAATCCGTTTTATGCCGAGGTGCTTGAGAAAATTAATTTGAATGGGCGTGGTTCAAATAAAGCGACGTATCATATCGAACTTTCTCTAGAAGAGTCAGGTCTGACCTATGCACCTGGAGATAGCATAGGTATTTTACCTGAAAACGATGAGCAGCTTGTCGGAATATTAATCGAAGCACTTGGCTTCAAGCAAACTGAGATTGTAACGGTTGAACAGCAATCTATAACTTTAGCCGAGGCACTACAAAAAAAGCTTGAAATTACTGTATTATCAAAGCCATTGCTGCAAAAAATTCAAAACTATACGCTAAATCGAGATTTTGCAGCGCTTGTGCAAGATGATAAATGGAAGGATTATGTGTATGGACGTGATTTATTAGACGTTGTACAAAGCTTCGGGCCGTTTTCATGGAATGCACAGCAATTTATTGAGCTGCTCCGCAAAATTCCAGCACGTTTATATTCCATTGCCTCTAGTCAAGCAGCCAATGAAGAGGAAGTACATTTGACAATTGGGAAAGTAAGCTATGACAAGGATGAGCGTAAGCGTCTTGGCGTATGCTCAGGTCAGATTGCAGAGCGCGTTGAGGTTGGTCAAAAGCTACCTATCTATATCCATTCCAATCCGAATTTTAAACTGCCACAGAATGATGCAACACCGATTATTATGATTGGTGCTGGTACAGGAATTGCACCGTTTCGCTCATTTATAGAGGAGCGTGCAACGCGTGAGGCACAGGGCAAGGCATGGCTGTTTTTCGGTGAGCAGCATTTTGTTACAGATTTCTTATACCAAACAGATTGGCAGCGCTGGCTACAGGAACAGGCATTAACTAATTTAACAGCAGCATTTTCACGTGATAGTGATAGGAAAATTTATGTGCAGCATCGTTTACAGGAGCATGCGAAGGAGCTATTTGAGTGGATTGAGCAAGGCGCTGTTATTTATGTATGTGGTGATGAAAAGACAATGGCAGCAGATGTTGACCAAACGATTCATGCAATTATTGCTGAACAGGGCGGTAAAACGGCTGAGCAGGCAGTACAGTATGTAAACGAGCTAAAGCAACAGCAGCGCTATCAACGAGATGTTTATTAAAAGGAAATGAGGTTGAAATAATGACTGAGAAAATAGTATTACCGCCACAGCCTGGTAAGCCAAGTGATGTGGAGCGTATAAAGAGTGAAAGTAATTATTTGCGCGGCACATTGGAAGCGACAATGCAAAATCCTTTAAGCTCAGGTATTCCAGATGATGATAATCGTTTAATGAAATTTCATGGTAGCTATTTGCAGGATGACCGTGATGTACGCAATGAGCGTCAGAAGCAGAAGCTCGAGCCAGCCTATCAATTTATGGCACGTGTGCGTACACCGGGAGGAGCTGCGACACCAGCACAATGGCTTATAATGGATGAGATGGGCAGAAAATATGGCAATGGTTCATTAAAGCTGACGACACGACAGGCTTTTCAAGTACATGGCATTTTAAAATGGAATATGAAAAACTATATGCAGGAAATTCATGAGGCATTATTAGACTGTATTGCGGCATGTGGTGATGTTAATCGTAATGTGATGTGTAATGTCAACCCGAATCAATCACAGCTACATGAGGAAGTGTATACATGGTCTGCTAAATTAAGTGAGCATCTATTGCCGAAAACAAATGCCTACCACGAGCTATGGCTAGATGGTGAAAAGGTTTATGACGGGCAAGAAAAAGAAGTAGAGCCAGTGTACGGCGCACTTTATTTACCGCGTAAATTTAAAATCGGTATTGCCATCCCTCCAAGTAATGATATTGATGTTTTTTCACAAGATATCGGCTTTATTGCTATTGTAGAAAACAATCAGTTAATCGGCTTTAATGTCGCTGTCGGTGGTGGTATGGGGATGACACATGGCGATACAGCTACTTATCCGCAACTAGGACGATTAGTTGGCTATATTCCGAAAGAGCGTTTACTAGAAACAGCAGAGAAAATTTTGACGATTCAACGCGATTACGGAAACCGCTCGGTGCGTAAAAATGCTCGTTTTAAATATACAATTGATGCGCGCGGGCTAGATTGGTTTAAGGAGGAGCTTCATCAACGCTTAGGCTGGAAGCTCGGTGATATCCGTCCATATACATTTAAGCGCACAGGAGATGAATATGGATGGATTAAAGGGGAAAACGGAAAATGGCATTTTACGCTATTTATCCAAAATGGGCGCGTTCGTGATTTTGAAGACTATCAGTTAATGACGGGACTACGAGAGATTGCTAAAGTGCATACTGGTTTATTCCGCTTAACTCCAAATCAAAATCTGCTTATCGCTGATGTAACACCTCAAAAAAAGCGAATAATTGATGCTTTATTGAATAAATATAAAATTACAGACGGTGCTCATTATTCAGCTCTTCGTCGCAATTCAATTGCTTGCGTGTCGTTGCCAACATGCGGTTTAGCAATGGCGGAGGCAGAACGTTATTTACCAACATTAATAACAAAAATTGATGGCATATTAGAGGAGTTCGGTTTACTTGAAACGGAAATAGGCATTAGAATGTCGGGCTGTCCAAATGGTTGTTCAAGAGCTGCAATGGGAGAAATCGGTTTTATCGGAAAAGGGCCAGGTAAATATAATTTATATTTAGGAGGCGATTTTACCGGTCAACGCTTAAATAAAATTTATCGAGAGAATATAGGCGAAGAGGAGATCTTATCCACATTGCGACCAATATTGGAGCGATATGCAAAAGAGCGTGAGGAACAGGAGCATTTTGGCGATTTTGTGATTCGCCAAGGCTATGTAGAGGCAGTAACAGATGGCCGTCAATTCCATTAATGAAAAGGCAAAATAACGCGGCAATTTTATAGTGCAAAAATGATACTAAATACGTTACTATTGTTGTAAACAAAAGGAGCGGATAATATGTACGAGCCGAAAACAAAGGAAACAGATAGCAGCGTTATTGAGTTTATTGAAGGTGTAGACAGTGTTAAAAAGCGTGAGGATGCTTATGCATTAGTAGATATTTTCACGGAAGTAACAGGCTATGAAGCAAGGATGTGGGGACCGAGCATAATCGGCTTTGGCAAATATCACTATAAATATGCTTCTGGTCATGAAGGAGACGCACCGTTAGTAGGTTTCTCACCACGCAAGGCAAAAATTAGCCTATACTTTGCCCCAGGAGACCCAGAGCGCGAAACATTGCTTGAAAATTTCGGAAAACATACGACCGGAAAGGCATGTGTATATATTAATAAGCTTTCGGATATTGACGTAACTATTTTAAAAGAATTGATTGGACAGTCTGTAGCATTTTTACGGGCAACATATCCTGAATAAAAAAGGGGATTTTGCAGCGCACTGCAAAATCCCTTTTTTAAAAGCTACTGAACATAGCCCAGATTAAAACTGCTCCAAATGCAAAGAGAATAATGAAAATTATAATCGCTGGAATGACTAAAGTGAAGAAAGCCTTCCAATTTGAAAACTGATGTGCTTCTGCGACTGCACCAACTGATACAACAAATGACCATATCCCTAATACAATTGATAGCAAAATGGCAATCCAAAAGATAGCAGGGATTGGCCCCTCAAAATCAGGAGTTAACAGAAAATCTGGTGATACAACAAACCAAATAAGATAAATTGGTCCAAGCATTGCTGAAGGAATCGATGCAATGCTCGTTGCTCTATACATTTCCGTGTATGTTGCGACACCTTTGAAAAGCTTTCCAACTCCCCATGCTATAAGCGCTGAAATAAACATGCCAACGATGGTTACAATAGGTGAAAAAATAATTGTTGCAATAATGAAGCCCCAAGATAATGGTCCACCATAGTCAAAGAAATTGATAGGCAACGCGATAATCGAACAAATTGTAAGAATAATCATAGCGAAGCCCATTGTTTTATGGTCAATCATATATCGAGCAGTTTGCTTCGGATGTAACCAAACAGATAAAAATGGGTTTAGCGTATTGTTATCCATAATATCCCTCCAAAATAAAATATGTATTTCCCTACCTAGTATACCGAAAAACCAGCTAAAAAGTTTCAAAAATTTACTATAATACTAAAAATGATAAAATGAACCCCCAACAGACTTAATTTTTCCTACAAAAGCTTTAGAAATATTAACTTTATACATAGACCTGAATATTCAGAATTTTCAGTTTTGTTGTATTTACAAAGAAAGAGATTAAGTATATTATTAGTATAATAGGACTTTATTATTAAAATCTGTCATTTATCAATAAAGCCTATGAGATTGCTTGTAGAGAAAATAGTACAGTGAGTAGAGGGGGGAATGGGGAATGAAGCGAATTACTATTAGAAAGAAATTAATTTTTTCTTTTTTACTTATTCTGCTAATCCCAGCAGCTTTGATAGGGTTAATTGCATATCAAAGTGCCAAAAAACAAGTTATAGAAGAGCAGCAGGCAAGTGCTAATGAAAGCGTTCGAATGCTTGATATGAACATTACAAATATGATTGCACCGAAAGTATATGATATTGAATATTTTGCGGGAAAGTTTAATCAACAATCGTTACGACAAGAGGAACGAACTAGAGTAGTTAATTTGTTGACGGAGTATATTAACACACATCCTGAAGTAGAAGCGATTTATATAGGTACAAAACAAGGGGAGATGATTAACGCACCGGAGCTTGATTTACCAAGTGATTACGACCCACGTGAAAGACCGTGGTATACAGATGCAGTAAATAATAATGGTGATGTAGTGCTAACAACACCCTATGTTTCAGCATCAGGTGAAAATAGCATTGTTGTGACAATAACAAAAACTTTACCAGACCAATCAGGTGTCTTCGCAATGGATTTGAATATTTCACTGCTTGATGATGTAGCAAATGATATTAAGATTGGTGAAACAGGTTTTGCAGCATTGTACGATGACCGCCACTATTATATTACGCAAAACGGCAAAGAAAGTGGCACAGAAGTAACGGAATCATATGTTAATGAAATTTATAATAACGAAAACGGGACGATTATTATGAAAGACCGACATATTCGTTATACGACGAATGAACTGACGGGCTGGAAAGTGCTCGGCACAATGTTTACAGTAGAGGCTAAGCAAGCAGCATCAGGCATATTGACGACAATTGTTATCGTCGTTGTGCTCGCTATTATTGCAGGTATTGGCTTCATACTTTTCATGGTTCGTTCAATTGTTCGCCCAATCAAGGAGCTGCAAGTAAATGCATTAAAAATTAGTGAAGGGGATTTAACGACATACATTGATATTTATACGAAGGATGAAATCGGGCAACTTGGCGAAGCGTTCGTAGCGATGAAAATTAGCTTGAAAAAATTACTTCAACATATGGGGCAAAGCGCGCAGCAAGTACAAAGTTCGGCACAAAATTTAGCGGCAAGCGCAGAGCAAAATATAGCTGCTTCTGAGCAAGTAACAGATGCAATGCGGGAGGTTGCAAGCAGCACTGAAAAGCAAACAACTAGCATTGAGCAAAATGCAATTTCCATCGAAGAAGTGGCGAAGGGCATTGTTGAGGTGACAGATAGTACGATGCAAGTGTCTGACTTATCAGGCTTTGCGATGCAGCTAGCGGATGAAGGTGGAGAGGCTGTACAACAAACAGTCAATCAAATGCAATCGATTCACGCATCTGTTGTACAATCAGATGAAACAATCCAATCACTGTATGAGCGTACAAAACAGATAGGCTCTATTTTGGAAATCATTACTGCGATTTCAGACCAAACAAATTTATTAGCATTGAATGCTGCTATTGAAGCAGCAAGAGCTGGGGAGCATGGCAAAGGCTTTGCAGTTGTTGCCGATGAGGTGCGGAAGCTAGCAGAGCAATCACTGCAATCGACAAGTCAAATTTCTGCACTTATTGCTGCTATTCAACAAGATACAGCACAGTCTGTTCAGGCGATGGATAAAGCATCAATAGATGTTGAAGAAGGATTGAAGCTAACAGAGCAAACGAGTGAAAAGTTTGCAACTATCGTAGAAAGCTTGCAAAATATCGCACCAAAAATCGAAGGCATTTCCGCAGCCTCTGAGGAAATTTCAGCCGTAGTGCAAGAAGTATCGGCGACAGCGTTAGAATTATCAGACCACGCAAAATCAAATGCTGCTGCATCTGAGGAAGTCGCAGCATCGACAGAGCAAACGTTGGCATCCATGCATGAAATGGCAGCCGCAGCACATGCTCTACAGGAGATGGCAGACGAGCTACACGAGTATATGGAAAGGTTTAAACTTTAATTAAACGAAGGCTGTAGGGAAAGCGGGTTGTCGTCTCCACTTCCCTACAGCCTACTTGTTATTATCCGGTTCCTGAGCAAATTGCAATATGGAACAAAACAGACTTCGCCATCGTTTAAAGTGAAAAGGAGTGAGCTAGGTGATTGAAGTTAATGGGCGTTTTACTGACGCAAAAATATATACGAATACAGCACAGCCAGCAGCAATTGAGCAAATTAAAGAGCTGACAGACCAAGCATTTATGGAAGGGGCAAAAATTCGTATTATGCCTGATTATCATGCTGGGAAGGGCTGTGTCATTGGCACAACGATACAATTGCAGGAGCGTGTTGTACCGAATTTAGTTGGTGTAGATGTTGGCTGTGGCGTTTTCGTTGCTGAGCTTAATACTTCTGTTATTGATTATGCCAAGCTAGATGCAACCATTCGAGCGCATGTACCGAGTGGTCAGGACTTACATATGGAGCTATCGCCAGCTCGGCAATTTAAGGAATTTGAAAGGGATAATTTTATCGCAGCAGGTATAAAAGACGATTATACAAATTTATCGCTTGGCACATTAGGCGGGGGTAATCATTTTATCGAGCTTGCGAAAGACAACGAAGATAAATATTATTTATTAATTCATACAGGCTCACGCTATATCGGTTCGAAAGTGGCGAACTGGCATCAAAAAAGAGCTTTTGAAGCATTGCGTCATCACGATGTTTCTAAAATTATTGAGCAGCTTAAAAATGAGGGACGCGAACAGGAAATACAAGCAGCAATCGAAGCGTACAAGGGGGAAAACCCTGTTATACCAAAGGAATTAGCTTATTTAGAGGGTCAGCCATTCCACGATTATATTCACGATATGAAAATTGCGCAGCGCTATGCAGTAATGAATAGATGGACGATTGCTGAAACAATTGCACAGCATATGGGGTGGATATATACAGATACCTTTGATACAATTCACAACTACATTGATACAGATACGATGACATTACGCAAAGGCGCTGTGCGAGCGAATAAAGGAGAAAAACTTGTTATTCCAATGAATATGCGTGATGGTTCGCTTATTTGTATTGGGAAGGGCAATGCGGAGTGGAATTATTCAGCGCCACATGGAGCAGGGCGAGTTTATTCACGTCGCGCAGCGAAAAAAGAGCTGAGCATGGTCGATTTCAAGGAAACGATGCAAGGTGTATGGACGACATCAGTAACGGAGGATACGCTTGACGAAGCACCAATGGCTTACAAGCCGATGGAGGAAATTACATCGGTCATTGGCGAAACCGTTGATATTATCAAGGCAATTAAGCCTGTTTATAATTTTAAAGCAAGTGAGGAGCAGAAGCCTTATATGAGGCGGAAATAATCAAAAAGAGATGATTATGGGGAAATTTGGTTGCACCTTTAACTTCTTTCAGCGTGCGTCTCCCACCTCTATAGGTGGCAAGACGCACGCTGAAATCATAAGAACTAAATCGCTTTTTAAGATAAATCATGTTGACCAAACTTGCAGCGGATGTCACAGGTTTTTTAAGAGAGGTGTAATAGACTATCAAGTAGAATGTCTTATGAGTTATCATAGTGCTTCGTTACAGTCAAAGGAAAGGGGGGATTTCGTATGCGTTTACAGGAGCAACGACTTCGGCAGGCAGTGCAAGGCAAAAGTATATTAATTACAGGAGCTAGCTCAGGTATTGGGCGAGATGTCGCCTTGTTATTGGCTCGCTATGAGGCAAATTTAATAATTGTTGGACGTGATGAGGAGCGTTTGCGTGATGTTGCTGTAAAGACAGGTGCTCGGATGTATAGGATGGATTTGCGTGAGGAAGAAAATCGTCGCCAGCTATGCAAGGAAATTGGTCAGCTTGATATTTTTATCAATAATGCAGGTTTGTCCATTCATCGCTCGATATATGATTCCTTAGAGCGCTCGCATGATTTTTCGCGGACAATGGCCATTAATTATTTTGCACCTGTGGAGCTAATGTTACATTTTATTCCGTTATTAGATGCAGCAAAGGGACAGGTTGTAAATGTTTCTACGATTAATACAAAATTTCGCCCTATGGCAAAATGGTCTGCTTATCAAGCGTCAAAGGCTGCCTTTGATACATGGCTACGAGCTGTTGCACCAGAGGTAAAGCATACGGTTTCTACAATCTATTTACCGCTTGTTCGTACACCGATGATTGCACCGACGAAAAAATATAAGCATGTACCAGCAATGGCTAGTGAGGTGGCGGCTCAGCGTATCGCTCGTTTATTGTACACGAAAAAGAAGGAGGATAAACCGTGGTGGCTACCATTTCTACACTATTTGAGACCTTAAAAATTAAAGCCCTTTTACGGATGCCCTTCAGCAAGTTGATGAGAGCTATTAGTAAGGAAGGCTTCTCCATTAATGCATTGCTCGCTTTTTATGCTAAAAAACAGCCGCATTGTCCTATTTTTATTGAAAAGCATTGTACAACTACATATGGTCAATTTTATGACGAGGTTATTTATATGAGTTATGCTTTAAGTGAATATGGTATTCGTGCAGGACAGCGGGTTGGTTTTCAGTGTGATAATAGTATCTCGTTATTACGAGCAGTGTTTGCGACAGAGCGAATAGGGGCGACGGCTGTGTTATTACATACAGGGCGTCCTGTGAAGGGGTATTTTGATTTTTTATTTACAGAGCAGCAGCTTGAAGCTTTACCAACAAGGGCGGCGGCTGTATATTTTCCACGTAGACAAGGAAAAATTGTTTTACAAACAAGTGGCACAACTGGTGAACCTAAAGCTGTACATACAGCAGTGCATACATTGCTTGCCCCATTTTGCGCTTTGCTAGAGCGTATGCATTTTCATACATATCGTTATGTTTATGTCGCCACGCCTTTTTTTCACGGTTACGGACTTGCCTTTCTAACTGCAACAGTAGCTGCTGGACATACAGTCGTCTTAAGCAGACGCTTTGATGCTTCCTTATTAGAAGCATATCCAATTGAAGCAATCACGGTTGTTCCAACTTTGTTAACTCGCTTTAGCAAAACACCATCATTGCGCTGTATTGCAAGTGGTAGCGCACCGTTGCAAAATAGCGAGGGCTTTGAGTCGATTTTATATAATTTATACGGCACATCTGAAGTAGGCTTAATTAGTATTGCAACGCCAGAAGAACGCGCCCTATATCCTACAACAATTGGCTCGCCTATCAATGGGCTAAGCATTAGGTTTAATAAGGGTGAACTAATTGTTAATAATAAACGAACAGGGGATATCGTAGAAGAAAGAGAAGGGTTATTATTCATAAAAGGAAGGCTAGATGAAAGGATTATTTCAGGTGGAGAAAATGTTTTTCCACAGCATATTGAGCAAATAATAAAGACGCATCCGAAAATAACGGATGTTGCAATTACAAGTGAGGTAGACTCGCATTTTGGCGAGCGAGTTATTGCTTATGTTGTAGCAGATGGTGTCGGTGAGCGTGATATTCAAGCCTTTTGTAAACAGAATCTAGCAAATTATGAATGCCCGAAGAAAATTTATTTTGTGGAAGCACTTCCCTATAACGAATTAGGAAAAATTAATCGGAAGTTACTACCAAAACCCTTATAAAAAATATTGTATAAAAATTTAGGTTTACGTATAATTAATTGAAACGGATGGAAAAGAAGTGCAGTTTACTGAAGTTAGGAAGTTATGCATTTGGAGCAATTTTTAAAGTTTTTACTTGTTGGTCTAGCAATTGCTATGCCTGTTGGTGCTATTACTGTCGAAATGACAAAACAAGGATTGAAAAATGGCTTTTTCCACGGCTGGGCAGTTGGCTTAGGCGGTATGACGATTGACTTAATGTTAATCGTAGCGCTCTATTTAGGCTTTGCGCAAGTATTGGCACTACCATATGTACAAATGCCATTATGGATTGTTGGCGCAGGGTTTTTATTTTTATTGGCCTATGATTCGATTAAAAATGCTGACCAAGATATTTCATTGGCAGGAGAAAAGGTCAATAAATCATTATGGAAAACGTATCGCAATGGCTTTCTCGTGGCGTTATCCCCAGGTAATTTAGTATTTTGGGTATCTGTTTTTGGTGTTGTACTAGCAGATTCTTATGCGGCAGATTCTAGTAGCTTTTTAATTGCGGCTATAGGAATATTGGTAGGTATTTTATTACACGATATTGGCCTACTATCAATCGTTGCCCTAACACGTAAGGTGATGAACCGTAAAATGATTCAATGGACGTCGATTATTGCAGGCGTATTGTTGTTTGGCTTTGCTTGTTATTTTTTATACCGCTTCTATGTGGATATTAGAGTTTATATTTAAGTAAAAGACATGTCTGAAAATTATTTTCAGACATGTCTTTTTGCGTAATTAATCGCGATTTCAACTGAAGGGGGAGAGTTTTATTTATTTTCAAAAATGTATGGCTCTACGATAGGGCCTGCTTTAATATATCCAGCGAAAACGGAATAGTTCCCGTCAGCTGTTAATCCTCCATTATAAATATAGCCTGAGTATGTTTTTCCATACCTAGTCTCAGTCACCCACATAGCAGATGTATGAGTTTTAGGTACTGTTCTTGTGACGTAAATTTCGTCCATTGCTTGAGCATTTACTAGCTCTGTATTTTCAGAGGCATAAACATTTGAGAAAGTTGCTGGCATTCCTAAAGTAAAAACTGCAATAACACTCATACATAGCATTTTAAATTTTTTCATTGAAATCTCCTCCATATCAATAGTTTGATTAGTATTTCCATAATTTAATACCTTTGTAATTAATATTTTCATAATAAACAGTTTCCGTCAACTTGAATTGCTATAATGTGAACTTTTCTACCTCTTTTCTTAGCTGATCAGCTATTATATTTAAGTTGCGAGCCCTTTCGGATACCGTTTCAATGCTTTTTAGTTGTTCTTGAGCAGAAGCGGAAACCTGTTCTGTGCCAGCAGATGTTTCAGCGGCAGAGGCAGAAATATTATGAATGACGCTAATGATTTGCTCCTTGCTTTGAGTCATTTCTGTTGAAAGATGTTGAACTTCATGAGCGACCTCAATTGTTTCGTCTAATGCAGCTTTAATCGTATTGAAAATATCGCTTGTATCCGTTGCAGCTTTCGCATTTTGCTCAACGACTTCAATACTTGTTTTAATTTCTTGTACAGCGCTTTTCGAAATAGCTTGAATTGCTGTAATTTTATTTTTAATATCCTCAGTTGCATTAGAGGTTTGTTCTGACAGCTTTCGAATTTCATCTGCAACAACCGCAAATCCCTTTCCTGCTTCACCGACACGAGCAGATTCAATTGATGCATTCAGTGCAAGTAAATTCGTTTGCGAGGCAATTTCTGTAATCGTATTGACTATACTTGAAATGTCTGACGATGTTTTATCCACCTCTTGGACGATAGCACTAACTTGCTGTGAGGAGTCTCGATTTTTTTCTGACCATATAGAAAGCTGCTGAACTGTGCCTACACCTTGGTTGCTTAAGTCATCGATATGCGCTGTCATTGTGGCAATTTTCTCTGTATGCTCAATCACACGATCAATATTACTTGAAAGTTGGTCTAATTGCTCTGCGCCCTTTTCAGTGTCATGTGCCTGCTCTTCTGTAGAGTTGGCAATTTCGTTAATCGCTAGGTTAATTTCATTGGTTGTTTGCATAGTGTCGTCTGCAATTTGTAAAAGTGCAGTCGATGATTCAACTAGCTCATTACTTGTACCTTGGATATTAACCGTTATATCTCTCAATGCCGAACGCATTGTTGAAATCCCCTTAGCCATATGTCCAATTTCATCTCTATAATTTGCTAGTCTATTTAACTCTGCATTTTCATAGAAATCTAAGTTAGCAGTTTGCTGTAAAGTGGCTTCGAGGTTTTTCAATGCTCGAACGATGCGGTCAATAATCCACCACATTAGCCCCCCAATAACTAAAAAGCTAACACTACCGATAATTATTTGAAAAATTAAAACTGTATCTACGATAGATTTGATTCCGCTTTCAGGAACAGCGATATCCATAACACCGTACAGTTCTCCATTTTTGTAAATGGGCTCCATAATATCATAAGTCCATATACCTTGAACTTCTGCATACCACCTTGTAAATTGCTTTACACCTTTAGTAGCACCGTTGATTGTATATTCGTCTTCATATATTTTTCCTAGTTTTTCAAGGTCACTATGCGCGACAGCTTGAACATTTTTATCAATAATAATTGCATACGTTACATTGTCCTGCTGTACTTTAGTATCTACAAATTTTTGTAATGCGGGAATAGGATCAGCTTCAGAATTTAGAATCGTTTCGGCTTGCTTAGCTATTTCAAAAACTTGTTCTTGTGCTTTCTCAATCAGTACTTCCTGACTCTTTGTGTTTACTATCCAGACGGCTAGGCTAGCATTGAGAACTGAGGAAACTAATAATAGGCCTAAAGTGAAAAAAAGTAGTCTTTTCTTAATGCTTTTCATGATAATATCCCCCTTTATATTTCAGTATTATAGAGGTTTGTCGACAAATAAAAGCATAGACAAACTTTGAAACTTAAAGTTAGTATCATGTAATAATAGGACATTGTCAATATAGATAGTGTCGAAAAAAAGAATATTATGTCTGAAAAGCAGTTCTTTTGATTTACTCATGTGTAAAGCTAGCGTTTAGATTATGTAAATATTCATATAGGTGAGGGGCTGTCCAAAAAGCCGAGCATAGCCGGCATTTTGGACAGGAGCGAGGATGTTTCACAAAATGTTGATTCATATAAATAGAGAACGCCTCTTTTAAAATGGGATGAACATTGACTTTAGCAGTGTACTCCTTCAGTAAAAGGGAAGCGATGAAAACATTGATTTCAATGCGGTGACAAAACAAAATGGACTTTTTGGACAACTCCTTTAACTTTTTTCAGCAATGTTTGCTGCGACGAGTAACCGTAGGAGCAGATGTTTTTTGTATCGATAGCGTGGTGGTGAATGTCGCAGACTGGGCAGAAAGGCTTGCGAGATGCAGGTCGATTAACCGTTGTCACAGAACATGTTGGTTTTAGGTTAAATTCCAACAAACAGCTCAAAAAAATCTGGTCTAAAGTTAGCCGAGGTATCATTGATATTATTTATCTCGCAATAATCAGTGGGGGATAAGGAAAACCTCCACTGATTGAAGCTTCACTTTATTGCTTTCCTTTAGCCCTAGCCTAATAAATAAAACCCCGATTAAAAGGAAAGTGAAATTTTCATTTAAGCCAATTAGTAAAAAGATAATACTAATCAATAAATAAGCAGAGACATACTGTTGCTATAATTAATTTTCTTCATAGGCGTTGGCATTTTTACTATTGGAATAAAAATAAGCACTCGTCATCAAATAAATCACAATAGAAAGCCCTACAATAAGGTAAAAAGCTTTCATATTGAGCGAATGAATATAGAGTAGATAAATAACAATAAATAATGGCATGACGGCAAATCTTATAAAAGGGTTAGACCATCCTTTTCGTATAAAGACAGCGCCCATTCTAAATGGTAAAAATAAAAGACCAAAAAGAAATACCCCGATTATATTTTGTAGCCATTTCATTTTCAGCACTCCTTTCGTTTGGGTAATAACATCAACAGAACTTAGCTTCGTGTCTAAGGCATTTTCTAATAGCTTTAATGAGATGGTGTCAGGTATACTTTTTTCTAATTCCCATTTAGAAATTGTTTGCCTTGTGACAAATACTTTGTCTGCTAATTGTTGTTGTGTTAGCTGTAATTCCGTTCGTCTGAAGCGAATTTTTTCTCCTAGCTTCATGTTGTACCTCCTTTTTGTACGTTTTCATCGTATATTTCCATATCCTAAAAATACAGCAACAGCAAGCGTTGCGCACGCAACGGAAACAAAAAACATAGAAAAAAGGAACTGTCTGCGGTTATTTCAAGACACTTCCTTTATTATTACTCCCAATATATTTTTATAAAAAATGCCACAAAATATTTGATGCGAGTAGCGTATATAGTTTGATTTTTTAACAAATATTTAATATAGAAATTGAAATATTAAATACCCATTAAAAAAATGTTCTTGCGGTTATTCGTCACAGGGGGGCTGTCTAAAAAGAGGGTTTTGTCTAGAAATCGCATGTTAAGGGGGATTTTTGCTTCTTCTCTTTCATTTTGGAGAAGCACCGCTAAACCCTGTGTTTCTAGCATTTTCAAAGAAAGCTCTCTCTATTTTAAAGGAGCAAACATTTTACCAAAACATCATCACCAACGTCCAAAATGCCGGCTATGCACGGCTTTTTGGACGCCCCTCCCTAATATAATTAGTTATTATTTTAAAATAAATGTAGCGATTTTTTCTACAAGCCCTTCAGTTAATGGCAATGTAGGGTTTGCATATGTTGCAAGATTACTTTCGCGGTCAGCTGGTGCATCCTTTAATACGTGGTTCATCGTTTCAAAATAGAGAACCTCTGCATCGGATTTTGCTGTGTGTAAACGCTCTGCGTCTACTTTTGTTATTTGTAAATCGTTATTTCCTTGAATAATTAATGTCGGCACTTTTAATTCAGCTAGTTTAGCTGCTGGGTCGTATTTTAACCAAGAAATTAAATATGGCTGTACAGATGGGCGGAATAAAGCATATAAATCCTCTGGCACATTATCTACCGTTTCACCTTTTTTCAATTGCTCCAAAATAGTTGAAGCCGTTTCTAATAATGGCTCTGGCAATTGTGCAGCTAGCTGTTCAAACAAAATTTCGTCAATTGGTCGACCAGCGCCGGCAATTGATGTCAGCGATTCAACTGTGGCTGTATGCGCAGCGATAATGCCAACTAATGAACCTTCACTATGACCAATTAAATGGACCGATGAGAAACGAGGGTCTTGTTGAACAAATTCAATAATTTGCTCGACATCCTGTGAGTAATTTGTAAAGCGTAAATCGCCCTCATCTTTAAGTAATTCCATATTATCTCCAACACCGCGTTTATCAAAGCGAATAGATGCGATGCCTTGCTGTGCTAAACCTTCAGCTAGCATTTTTAAGCTGTTGTTTTCACCTATAACGGTGTTGCCGTCCTTAGTTGTTGGACCAGAGCCTGCAATAATAACGGCTACAGGCACTTGTGCAGTCGCATTTTTAGGCATTTCTAATGCAACTTTTAATCGTCCATTTTCAACAGGGACTGCTAGTTCCTCGTATGTGACAGCAGGCGGCTCATAAGGCGTTAAAATAAGAGGGAAGGTCATTCCGTTTTGTGAAAAATTCGCTGTAATGCGGTCTTCTTCGATTTTCCCTTCAATGGTCATAGTCGTTCCTGCAATATCGACAACCGCCTGTAATTGCTCTTTATTAGTTGTGAGTGAGCTAACGGGATAGTTTGTTAAACCTTGAGCTGGTACAGAAAAATATGCTTTTCCATCTGCATCAATTTGTAAAATAACCGATAGTGGGCTTTGTGGAATATCAATTTTCCCTGCCCATTGACCGATTGGCAATATGCTTTCCTCCATTTCATTTAATGCTAATATTCTTTCTAAAAACAGAGCGAATTGTCCACGTGTTAACGGCTCGTTTAAGAGAAACTGATTGGAAGTGGTCGTAATATTATTGCTGCTTAATGCCTGTACATACGGATAGCTCCAATGGGATTTCGGAACATCTGAAAAAGATGTTGTTTCGGTTGCTTGTAAATCAAATGCTTGTACTAAAATTTTTGCAATTTGCCCACGAGTAATAGGTGCGTTTGGATTGAAGTTACCATCAGGTTGTCCATCAATTAAGCCAGCCTTATAAGCATTTTGGATTGTTTCATAATAAGAATGCTTCTCTGATACATCAGTAAATTCTTTTCCTTCTCTAATTGAAGGAAGCTCAATTAAGCGCTCTAATACCACTAATACATGCTGGCGCGTAATAGTTTCTTGAGGTCGAAATGTGTTGTCAGAAAAACCTGTAATAGCGCCTTTATCATGCAGTAGATTGATAGCGCTCGCATAAGGGCTTGAAGGTACAATGTCACTAAAGTTTGGCTGCTCGGCATACGTCATTGTCGGTAGGACAATAGCGGGTGTAATAGCTGTTGCTGCAATGATTGCTGCAAAATGTTTTTTCTTCATTTCATTCCTACTCCTCTCTATACTTCTATTTTTATGATAAAGGGTTTTCTCTTATGTGAAAAGCAATAGCCATTCATTATTGGAAGATAGGGTCGATATTAATGAAAATAACAAGGAGTTTCTATTATAAGTTTAATAGTAAGTAGAAATGGGAAGAGTTAGATGTAAAGGAAGTCTAGGCACAATTTTGCCATAGTTCACAATGTATAGAAGCTTTTCTACAGGGTTATACTTGAAGTAGTTTCTGTAGCCATGCTATGGTTTTAATGTAGGGTAAAAAAATAAAATGAGGTGTTATTATGACAAAGCGTTTAATGCACGTATTGTTAGCAGGAGGGTTAGCGGTATTTGGTCTTGCAGCATGTGGGGGAGATAAGGCGAAGGAAGAGCCATCTACATCTACAAATGAGCCAGCAGGAGATACTGTAGCAGCTGGAGAAAGTATTGCTAAATCAAAATGTATTGGCTGTCATGGTGGCGATTTAACAGGTGGAATGGGTCCAAATTTACACGGTCTCGCATTGTCTAAAGAAGAAATTGTGGATATTTTAAAAAATGGTAAAGGCGCAATGCCTGCTAATACAGCGCAAGGCGACGAAGAAGCTGTAGCGGATTATATTTTAACATTGAAATAATAAAACGGCAGAACCTTGAAATTGCGGTTCAAGAAAAACCGAACTATGTTACGAAATACTAATTTCTTTAGTCTTTCAGTCATAGTTCGGTTTTTTTAATTCTTCAATTTTAAGAAATACACTTGAATACATTATTTCTATATTCTTTGCACTTTCTTTATTATTATATAAACTAAATTTAGAGGTATATTGTTCTCCGTTAGGTAGTTTTAAATAAAGTATAGCATATGCTTGTGTTTCTACTTCTTTTGCATCCTTGTAGCTTAGTTCACGCGATATAAATGGAAAATAGGACTTTTTAGATTTGATAAATAAAAAAGGAATTTCTGCTTTTTCGTAAATATCAGCATATTGGGGCTCAGACGCTTCTTCCAAATTTTCTTCAGTAATAAAAATAGCATCATATGATGAAATTCTATTTTTTTGTGTTAGTTGTTCAATTTCAATTTCATCAAAAATAATATTTTTTTCTTGGACATCTGGTGCATTCCCGACGATACCTATTTTTAATGTTTCCCCGCTATAAATTTGGTTTTCATCGTAAGAACATCCCGCAATAACTAAAAATGATATTCCAAATATAAAAATTAAAAGCTGTTTCATAAAACACCTCCCACCCTAACCTATTATCCCGTTTATGTAAAAAAAATCAATTTATATAACGGCTTTAAAAAGTTCCTTTTTGTAGTTAATTTAGGGCTCGTCACTTGAGAGCGCATCAAATTGTGGGGTGACTGTTTTTATTATTTTGAAAAATATGCGAAAGGAAGGCTTAGATGAAACGAATTTTAATGGAACTTCAGTAGAAGAGCCTCTGGCAAACTTTAAAAATTAGGATGTGAGTTTGCTAGAGGCCTAATGGATTACTCTCCGTATGTTAGCGCAAAATTAACCATTGCGGCAATGCCGTATTGGATGGCTTCGTTCTCGAATTCTACTTTATGATTATGCAGTGCGCGGCGTGTATTTTCGTTATCGCTGCCTGTGCCCATTCTGAACATGAAGCCTGGTACTTGCTCTAAAATATAAGAAAAATCCTCGCCTCCCATTGATGGGGCAGGCATATGTACGACCTGCTTCTCGCCTAACAGCTCTGTCGTAACTTGTTCAAACAATTGCAATAACGATGCATCTGATAGAAGTGCAGGGCAGCCATGTTCATAATGTAGGGACGCATTACCACGCATGCTTTCAGCAGTATGTTGAATAATGCGTTCAATAATGGCTGGCATTTGTTCTCTGATGGCTGGGTTTGTTGTACGAACTGTGCCTTTCATTATAACGCTTTCTGGAATAATATTGTGAGCCTCACCACCTTGAATATGCCCAATTGTAACAACAGCTTGCTCTGTTGGTGGGATTTCCCTTGCTACAATTGTTTGTAAGGATGTAAGTACATGACCTGCAATCAAAATAGGGTCAACTGATTTGTGTGGATGTGCAGCATGGCCACCTGTACCTCTAATTGTGATGGTAATATTATCACAGGCAGCGAGCATTGCTCCATAACGAATGCCAATCTCCCCTACTGATAAGTCTGGAGAAGTATGAAGCGCTATGGCTGCGTCAACTTTTGGATTTTCTAATACACCTGCTTGTAGCATCTCTTTTGCTCCGCTCATAATTTCCTCAGCAGGTTGGAACAGTAGCTTAATATTCGCCTTCAGTAAATGCTGATTATCGATAAGCATTTTCGCTGTTCCAAGTAATACAGATGTATGTAAATCATGTCCGCAGGCATGCATAATACCTGAGTGTATAGATTTATAAGGTAAGTTTGTTTCCTCGGAAATAGGTAGAGCATCCATATCTGCCCGTAGCGCTAAAGTTTTTGTTGCATTGGGTGCCTCAATAAAGCCCACAACCCCAGTGCCACTTTCTGCAATTGTATATGGAATACCCCATTTTAATAAATAGCTAGCAACTAGCTTCGTCGTCTCAAATTCCTTATTACTTAATTCAGGATGCTGATGAAGATGTTGACGAACCGAAATCATCTCTTCTGAAATTGTAGATGCTTTTGTGAATAATGACATCGCTTATACCTCGCTTCATAGATTTTGACAAGAATATTATCAGAAGTATAAGAATACTTCAAATTTCCTTGTTGCACGTATTTAGATTTTAACTCCTTTCAGTGGGTGTCCAAACACCGGCTGGCAAAGAGGAGTCTAGTCTAGGCACATCGCATCTTGCGATGTTAGCCCAAGTCTCCGACGGATGTTGCAGATTAGTTAGCCAACGTGTAATTAATAAAAGAATACTGCAATAAAAAATAGCTGTCTGAAAAGACATGTAATAGCGATAGTACATGCTTTTAGACAGCTTTTAATTATAATAATTCTTTGCGTAATTGTGCAGCGGATTTTGGTGATAATAAGCCAAACGGAATGTCGAAAACAGTTTTTGCTCCTTTGTCACCAGCTTTATTTAAGCGGTAGGCTGCACGTGCATATGCAACGATAACACTTGATGTAAAGTTTGGGTTGCTTTCAAGCTTCAAAGAAAACTCTAAAATTTGTTTGTCATTTGCACCGCTTTCTCCACTGCGAATAACAAATCCACCATGTGGCATCCCCGTATGATTCGATTTGAAGTCCTCTTCCGAAATAAAATGAACTGTTGTGTCATATTCATCAAAATAGTTTGGCATTGTGACAATTTCTTGTTCTATTTTTGCAGCATCAGCCCCTTGTTCTAATACGACCCAGCATTCACGGGCATGCTTTTCACGTGTCGTTAGCTCGGGATTTTCCCCATTACGTACACGCTCCACTGCATCTTTGATTGGCAATGTATATTGTGCAGCATATTTCACGCCCTTAATGCGGCGCACAGCATCTGAATGGCCTTGACTTAAGCCATCTCCCCAAAAAGTATATGTGGACCCTACAGGTAAAACTGCCTCCCCGATTAAACGATTTAATGAAAATAAACCCGGATCCCAGCCAACAGAAATAATGCCTATTTTTTCGGATTTTTGTGCAACAGCATCTACAGCATCAAAAAACTGTGGAATTTTTGCATGTGTATCGTAGCTGTCCACGATATTAAACCATTGTGCAAAATATGGGCTTTGCTCGGGTAAATCCGTCGCAGAACCGCCGCATAAAATCATGACATCAATGTCATCCTTATATTCTTTCGCCTCATCTATTAAACATACTTTCGCATTGCTAGCAATCTTCACTGTTGCTGGATCGCGACGTGTAAAAACAGCCACCAGCTCCATATCAAAATTTTGAGATATTGCGTGCTCTACACCGCGACCTAAATTTCCGTAACCTACTATACCAACTCGAATAACAGTCATTTAATATCCTCCTATGTCTGTGTATTTACTAGCAATGAACAAGAAAAACCCGTACTAGCCAAGTAAATGTAAGCTTCCAATCATTAACGATGTATACCCTTAATGATTGAAGTTTCACTTTATTATCATACGCTCTGATTTAAAGATTCACAATAGTTCGATTATATTTCGATATTTTTATAAGTCTTAAGTAGCGATTTGCCCAATTAGTAGGTAAGTTCACCCAAAAAATGAATGGATTCGCCCGAATACTCACCTATTTTACCCGCAAAAATCAGCACCCTAATCAAATCGATAAGCGTGTACGACATGTCCATTGCGTCCCGAAGTTGTTTCTGCCTGTGATAAAGAGTTTAAAATAGCTTCTTCAGTCGCTTCTGCTGCTGCGGCAAATAAATGATTCATCACAGGGTGATCTTCACGTAGCTGGGTGCGTGTTTCAAATAACTCATCTGTTTTGTGTGCAATAGTTCGGGCTGTTGTAAAGCCAATAACAATATCTCCACTGCCATGTGAAAAATGGCTGCCTGTTCTGCCAAGACCGATACCGCAGCGTTTAATAACACGTAGCAATTGTCTGCTACTCAACGGTGCATTTGTTGCTAAAACGATGATAATTGAGCCATCTGTTGAGGCAACAGTATTGGCAGCCTGCTGTTGTTTAGGTATGTAATGCGTAGCTAAAAAATCATCCTTGCTCCCAAAATTGCTTAGTACTAAACAGCCGACTGTATATTGTGTTGCCTCGTTCGCTGTGATGATGCGTGATGCTGAACCTATACCACCTTTATAGCCGAAACAAACCATGCCTTTGCCAGCTCCAACAGCCCCTTCGGCAGCAGTGTCTGTCGAAGCGTTGTGAATAGCTTCGATTGCGTGCTTCGGTGTAACAGCACAATGACGAATTGAGTTTAAATGACTATCATTGCATTCGCCAACTACGATATTAATTGTGCCAGTCGTTTTGCCAATAGCTTCATTTGCCTCAAGCATATATTGTAGCGCCCCTTGCGTTACAGCAGGGACGCTCAATGTATTTGTTAACATAATAGGCGACTCTAATACACCAAGTTCATTTACTTGTACAAGTCCCGTTGTTTTTCCAAAGCCATTTAGAACATAGCTTGCTGCTGTTACTTTTTGTTCAAACAGGTTATCAGAATGGGGCAGGATAGCCGTCACACCTGTACAAGCATAATCTCCTTGCTCATTTAAAGGATAATCCAGCGTAATATGTCCAACTTGGACACCATCTACATCTGTAATGCAGTTTTTATCGCCTGTTCGTAATTTTCCAACAATAATACCATGTTCACGCAATTTTTTGCCCATCTCAATGCCCCCTAAATTTTAAACTGATAATAGACTACTATGTTACACATATTTTACAGCATTCAGTTGAAATTGGACGTATCTTTTTGTGTGCTAGGTATAAAGATGAATTTCACGTCAATAATGAAATGTAACACCTAAACTAAAAGGCTCTTTTTCTCTAAATAAAACTAAAATTAAATTTATGCTAATAATGCTTTGGATATCATAGTTATGCACGTTATAATAATGAATAGATAGAGGTGAAATCAGGTCTATTTATTATACAAATATTAGATTTCCGATAAATGGGTAATTAACATATTGGAAGTGGAATAAATTTTTGAATCATGAATACGTTAAGTAATACTAAAATCATAAGTGTCATAGCTACCGAGGAAATACGATAGCTGAAAAAAACTTAAAAACAAAAGGGGAGGTCGCTGCTACTAGACAAGCCACCTATAATTGCATATAGGGCTTTGTCCATATTTTGAGTAGTAGAATGCTCGTGTGGGATTTTTTTAAAAGTCATGGCTTTAAACGCTTTATGATTTTAATAGGTATTGGGGTGGCATTGTATTTAATGCGCAGTATGATTAACCTCATTTTGTTTACGTTTATTATTACATATTTAATGAATCGATTAAGCACAAAGCTAACAAGTGTAATAAAAAAATATGTGCCGATAAAAGAGGCGGTTATTACTATTATTATTTACTTGCTATTTGTAGCAGGGGTTGTTGGTGTTGTTTATAAATATTTACCGATGGTGTCACAGCAACTGACACAGCTTTTCAACTTAATTATGAATTTCAATATTAATCCAAATGAAAATGAAATCACAAAATATTTAGCACCGACAATTGAGAAAATTGAGCTTGACCAATATTTGGAACAAGGTGTTAATTTTATCGTAGAAAATATCACGAATATTGGGAAGCTACTTTTACAAGTGTTAATTGCAGCAATTTTAAGCTTATTTATTATGCTAGATAAAAATCGCATTATTGAATTTACGATGAAGTTTAAAAATAGTAAAATTGCTCCTTTATATGATGAGCTACAGTACTTCTCTAAAGTGTTCATTCGTTCTTTTGGTAAAGTTATTGAGGCGCAGTTTATCATTGCATCGGTAAACTGTATATTATCTGTTATCGTTTTATATTTTATGGGCTTCCCGCATTTAATTGCGTTAGGAATGATGATTTTCGTACTTGGCTTAATTCCAGTAGCAGGTGTAATTATATCTCTAATTCCTTTAACGATTATTGCTTACAGTATTGGTGGCTTCATGTACATTGTCTATATTCTGATTATTGTTACAGTATTGCATGCTATAGAAGCCTACTTCCTAAATCCAAAGTTAATGTCGGCAAAAACAGATTTACCGATATTCTATACGTTTATGGTCATTTTATTTTCCGAGCATTTCTTTGGTGTATGGGGGTTAATTATCGGTATTCCACTATTTATGTTCCTGTTAGATGTGCTTGAAGTGACATCCTCAAAAAATCAGGAGGCTGTCGAAAAAGACTGAGTTAGCGTTTAACAAAACACAAATGAAATGGGGCTGTCCAAAATGCCGTGCATAGCCGGCATTTTGGACAGTAGCGATGATGTTTCACAAAATGTTGATTCATATAAATAGAGAGCGCCTCTTTTAAAAATGGGATGAACATTGGCTTTAGCAGTGTTTCCCTTCAGTAAAAGGGAAGCGATGAAAACCTTTATTTCAATGCAGTGTCAAAACAAAGTGGACTACTCCCCTTTATAAAAAACTATGACATAACATGTTCTCTTCCATTTTCAACGTAAGATTCTAGAATAATGCGCCCATCTTTTTTGTAATAAAAATAAGTTTTATGGTCACTTTTTAACTTTATACTAACCATGAAATTTTTACTTCCTTGTAAATTAGAAATAAACGCTTCACTGGAAATAATATCATCCTGCTCTATTTTTTCTTCTGTTATCAAATATTCCACAACATCATCTTCTAAACTCTTTTTTTGAAGGCTTACGAACAAAAATATACTCCCTATTAAAATCAATAAAAAAATCCCGAATTTTCTCATACAAATCTCCTTCAATAACAGCAATTAAAAAGTGTGTTGCTCGTTTTCAAATTTTTTAGGCAAATAGTTTATAAAAAGCTACCGCTAGCGTCCCAAATATCGGCAACCGCACATCATTTGGGACGCCCATTCTACATAATTTGTTCATACGCTTGAAGTATGAATTGCTTATCGAAAGTATTTTTAAATTCTTTTACCCCATCCATCGCGTACAATATGTCACGCTTGGCATTTTCGTGGTCCCCTTCTTCTAAATAGCATAGCGCACGGACAGCATAGGAGCGGTAGAAAATACCTAAATCTGCTGGATGTTGGTGATTTTCAGGGATATACAAATTTTCGAGTAGCTTTTTTGCCTGCGCGAATTGTTGCAACTGTAAATGCGCATAGGCATATTCTCCATTGACAAACATTTTAGCGTCTGCATAAGCTTCCTCAGGTATATCAAAATAATCAATGGCAATCGCTAAAGCTTTTTCATAATCTTGCTCGATTTGATTCGTATAAACGAGCGTTAAAATTTGTGTCGCGATAGCATCGGAGGAATCCTCTAGTGCCGCGGAATAAGCTTTCATTTTCATTAAATAATCATGGCTTTTTTGAGCATCGCCATTGGAGCAATGCAAATAAAATGAAAAGCGATAAAAGTCATTTAAGCGATATAATATTTTTTTCTCTTTCGCTAGTTTTAAAGCGAGTTCTAAATACTCGAATGTTTTTTGGTCATTATATAAAGCAGCATAAACGACAGTAAAATTATAGTAAAAATCAAGCTTACTAAGGTCGTCGATTAAATAATTGTAGCGCTCTAGATATTTTTCCCCTTCTAATAAATAGTCTAACGCTTGCTCGTAGTGATGCATATTAAATCTAATAGCACATAAAAGACTGAAGCAATTGAGCATTTTCGAGTAGGCATGAACATTTTCATACATTTTTGTTAAAGGTGAAAATGGCTCAATAGAAAGGTCAATTTTTAAACGATAGCGTACTCTTAAATAGATTTCTAATAACCGTACTTCCTCATAATGATTTCCCTTCAAGCTCTCGGATTGTATGAATGGCTCAATGAGCTGCAAAAGCTCTTGTCCTTTTATCGTATACTGCTCTTTATTAAATTCCTTTTTTTGCTGCATGAATAGTTGCTCAGCCCGCATGAAAGTATCATGTATTTTTTGGTTATCCTCTGATTGCATGAGTTCAGCAACATCTATCTGAAGCTGGCTGGCGATATAATGTAAGCTCTCCATCGAAGGCTGAGCTTTGCCGTTTTCAATTAAACTGAGCATGCCTTTTGTTAGACGATCTCCTGCTACTTGCGCTAAAGTCATTTTTCGTTCTTTGCGCAGCTCTTTTATTTTTGCACCTATATTCAACATAAGGTCACCTCACTACGTAAGATTATAGCAAATATTATAATGAAAAGGTATTTAATTTAATTAAATTAAACAAATTTGGGTTGATTCGAAGTGTTATAATCGAATAATTTTAAATTTAATTAAACTTATTGTTGAAATTTTAAAAATAATGTTTTAAAATAAGTTTAATCAAATTAAACAAAAGGCGTGATAAAAATGGATGAAAAGTTAAAGTACAAAAAATCAACGTATCATTTGTACACATTCCTTGTGAGTAAAATGATTGGCTCACTTGGTTCTAATGTATATGCATTTGGAATTAGTATGTACATTCTTTCTTTAACGGGTTCTTCTTTGAGCTTCGCAACAAATATTTTATTAAACATTTTGCCAAGAACAATTATTTCCCCTATCGCGGGTCTAATAGGGGACCGCGTACCACGCAAATGGCTTGTAATTGGTGGGCAGGCAGGGGTAGTTTTAACGGTAAGTATTGCACTTTTATACACGTGGATGGTCGATTTATCTTTGACAGTTATTTATTTGGCAACATTTTTTAATAGTGTTTTTAGTTCGTTTTCGGGCGTGGCATTTTCAGCATCTATTGCAAACCTAGTTGATGAAGAACGTCTACAAAAGGCGATGAGCTTTAACCAGTTATCGTACTCTGTTTCAGGTATTGGTGGACCGATATTTGGTGGTATGTTATTTGGTTTTGCATCAATGGAAATGTTTTTACTTATTTTTATTATTGCACAGGCAATTGCCTTGTTATTAGAATCAACAATGAATTTCACACTGCATAAAAAATCTGTGACGCAATCTGAACAGACACAAAAAGAAACAATGCTACAAAGCTTTAAGGCTGGATTTGTTTATTTAAAGCAGAAGCCAGTTGTGCGTGCGATTTTATGGACAGCATTGTGGTTAAATTTATTTTTCACATGTATAAGTGTTGGAATCGGTTTTGTCTTGTTAACAAATTTAAAATTGCAGCCGCAATTAATTGGTATCATCGAGGCGGGAGCCGCAATTGGCATGCTTGTTGCATCGATTTATTTAGCCACTCGTAGCAATTTAAAATTCCCAATGGTTGTTGTCAAACGTTCAACACTATTAATGGCAATTTCAGTTATTATGACAGCAGTACCATTGTTATTTAGCTGGTCCAACACAATAAACTTTATATACTATATAGCATTGATGTTTATCTCTGGTGGGCTTGGTGTTGTGACAAACACGCCAGTAGGGGTGATATTGCAAACATCAGTAGACGAGGAATATAAGGGGCGTGTATTTGGCATTGTGGAAATGATGGCAATGAGCATGATGCCAATCGGAACATTAATATACGGTATTTTATACGATATGCTTCCGGCACAATATATTTTGATTGTAAGTGGGCTGATTTTAGTGCTAATCGTTTTATTATTGCTGCGCCGTTCGGTAATTGAAATGGCACACCCAGAGTTGAAGAATAAAAAGAAATTGAATATTTTAGAGGAAGTAGAAGGGTGAGTAAATGCCCTTCTTTTTTCTTTGGAAATACTTGTATAAAAAGAAGGGTTGAATTATAATATAGAGAACGTATATTCTGTTTGGGGGTTAGTTATGAATCATCAGCAGTTAAAAGAACGAGCGCTATGCATTGCAAAACCACCAAAGAATTTTCAATTAATGTTTGAAGAGGTTGATGCACAGCTAAGTGATGGTACGGTCATAACTTTTCAAGATTAGGGAGGGGCTATTATGCAGCGTTGCGGCTGGGTAAAATTAGACGAGCCATTGTATCTAGAATATCACGATAATGAATGGGGCAAGCCTGTTTACGATGACCAAAAGCTTTTTGAGATGATTTGCTTAGAAGGGGCACAGGCGGGATTAAGCTGGTGGACGATTTTACAAAAACGCGAAGGCTATCGTGAAGCGTTTGACGGATTTGATGCCGAAAAAATTGTTCGATATACAGATGAGAAATTAGCTGAATTAAAGGAAGATACACGTATTGTACGCAATCGACTGAAAATCGCTAGCGTTGTTACAAATGCACAAGCCTACTTACGCATGCAACAACAGTATGGTTCTTTCTCAAATTACATTTGGCAATTTGTTAATCACGAGCCACTCATTAATCATTGGTCAACGATAAGTGAAGTACCTATAACAACAGCGATGAGCGATAAAATGAGCAAGCAATTAAAAAAGGACGGCTTTAAATTTGTTGGTAGCACGATTTGCTATTCTTTTATGCAGGCAGTAGGCATGGTGAATGACCATGTACAAGATTGCTTTTGCTATGAAGGAGGAAACAAATGAATAATTTGTATGAACAAGCATTAAATGATTATATATCAGCTACGAATACACATGATTTTACAAATGTTCAACGAATGCTTCATCCAAATGTCGTTTATTGGTTCACAGATAAAAAATGTACAACAATGACTGAAATACAGCATTATTTTGAAAATGCTTGGGAAGCAATTAAAGAAGAAATATATGAAGCAAGGGATGTTCAATGGCTCATAACAAATCAAGATACAGCCACTTGCTTATATACTTACTGCTATTCCGGTTATTACAATGGGAAGTTTGTTTCAGGGCAAGGGAGAGCAACAAATATTTTTGTGAAAAATAAGAAAAATGAATGGAAGCTAATACATGAGCATTTAAGTAGTGGGCTATAAATAAAGCGCTTGAAATCAAAGTGAAAACAACGATTTCGGGCGCTTCTATTATTAACATTGCATTCAAAAAGACCTTGCTTATGAGTGAAACATTACTTTATTCTCTAACATTTGTATCATATATTATAATTCATAGGTTTAGGGGGCTACGTCATGCTATTGAAGCAACTGAAACAGAATTTCTTAATTATAAATGCAACCGTTTACTTTGATGAGCAGCAATATTTGCGTGAACAAACTAATAATCCTGCTAGAGTTCAGGCATTTATACAGCAAGCAGAGGTACTGCTACAGCAGATAGATAACGAGGAGGAGCAGTACTATTTATTAGGCTCGCTTGGTTATTGTTATCGCATTTTAAATCAAGCTAATAAGGCAATATTTTATTTAGAACAATGCCTAAAAAAAGTAGAGGCAAATCCTGCTCGAAACATGGTTACACTTATTCGATTAGGGGAGGCATATAAATATAACAATCAGCATAAGAAAGCATTAAAATTATTTGAAGATGCACAGGCAATTCAGAGAGCGCACAATATTGAAAATTATGAGGATTTTATTTATCAACACAAGGCAAAATGTTTAATGGAGCTGGGAGACAATGCTCAAGCAAAGGAGCTTTTGAAATTGGCTTTAGCTATTAGAAAGGATAAAGGCATTGACTCGTTAATTATATCTACTGAAAAAGCCCTACAGCTATTAAAGGAGGAATAAAATGCTACAACGATTGAAAAAAGGGGATGCTATTGGAATTTTTACACCCTCATATCCAGCGACTGTAACAGCAAAAGCGCGTTATGAGAGGGCAAAGGAATTTTTAATCTCAAAAGATTTTCGCATTGTTGAGGGAAATTTAACTGGAAAAGCAGATAGTTATCGCTCGGGAGCACCGAAAGAGCGGGCGAATGAGCTGAATGAATTAATATATAATCCAGATGTTAAGATGATTATGTCAACGATTGGTGGTACAAATTCAAATAGTATATTGCCATATATTGATTATGAAGCATTTAGGAAAAACCCTAAATACGTTGTCGGTTATTCAGATACAACAGCTATATTGCTCGCGCTTTATGCTAAAACAGGGATTTCAACATATTATGGTCCGGCTGTAATACCTTCTTTTGGTGAATTCGAGCCATTAGTAAATGATACATATCGTTATTTTGAAAATTATTTTACCGAGGAAATGCCGTTACCTTATGAGGTACCAATGCCTGCTTTTTGGTCTGATGAGCCTGTTAACTGGCTTGAGAAAACAACTGAAAAAATGCTATTTGCGAATGAATGGATAACAGGGCAATCAGGCACAGCAGAGGGGCGCTTAATAGGGGGCAATAATAATGCAATGTACGGCTTTATTGGGTCAGCGTATTTCCCGCAAATTCAACACGGAGATATTTTACTCATTGAGGATTGCATGAAGGATGCATCTGTAGTAGAAAAAAATTTCGCGATGTTGAAATTGCATGGTGTTTTTGAGCGAGTTGGGGGCATTATTTTAGGTAAGCACGAGCGTTTTGATGATTTAGGGACGGGCAAAACACCGCTTATGCTTTTATTAGAGCAGCTAGATGGAAAAAAGATGCCGATACTTGCTGATTTCGATTGCTGTCATACGCACCCGATGCACCCGCTAGCAATAGGCAAAAAGATACGGCTTGATGCAACGGCAAAAAAAGTATTTTGTATTGAAGCGTGGTTGTAGAGCTACCAAGCGTGAGGGGCCGTCTCAAAAATTGAGCTTTTCTTCAGTGTAGTGAAAAATCAGTTTTGTGCTCATTTAAAATTAAAAGAAAGCTGCCAAATTTAGTGTTTATCCCATTTTCAATGGAACCTTTTTTCTTTTATCCCCCTGATAAAACATCATCAAAAGCGCCCCAAAAGCTGGCAATGCACTGCTTTGGGGCGCTTTTTAACATCTATAGTCGAGGGTCTACCGCGTCACTTTCTAGTGCTAATGTAGCTAGTACACATTCATGTATGCGTGCCATGCTTTCTTTTTGGACGAAGCGCTCGATGCCCTCTAAGCCTAGAGCGAATTCTTGCAAGGCATGTTTCATTTTCTTGCTTGGATTGCGCTTTTTTAGTTGGGTTAGCTGGTGCGGGTCTGTATAGTCCATTCCATAAATAATGCGCAAATATTCACGCCCCCGCACTTTAATTGCTGGTTGAATAAGTTTCCCTTTGCTTTTAGGGATAAAGGCTAGTGGCTTAATGACGATTCCTTCGTGACCGACTGCCGTCATTTCCTCCCACCATTCAATCACTTTTTGCTCATCCTGCTCGTTCTCAATGACTTTATACTCTGTTGGAATAAAGATAGTTGAATTTTGAGCAAGCCAATGATTCATTTCCATATGCCATGTATGTGGCTGATGGAAGCACGTTCCGTTGCTATGTGCAAGTATATGGAATGGAGCAACTTGAATGCTTGATAAATCATCTACAGACCAACAATAATTTTGATAAACTGCATCGAAACGTACGGCGTTGCGGAGTAGCTCCTTATATTGCTTTTGCCAATCAGCGACATCGACAAGTGTTGTTTGTAGCTTTGTAGCTAGCTTTTGGCGGTCCATTAAAGCATGTTCTGCAACGTGTGCATACTGTTTATCGATAAGCGACTGAGCCTTTAAGTTCCAAGGTAATATTTCCGCATCTAATAAAACGAAATCTGTTCCCATTTTTTCGAAATAGTTTTTGGCAACTAATTCTGCGTGTAACTTTTGCACGATGATAGCGTGAGCTTCTGGTGCGAAAAAGGCTCGCCCAGTGCGTGTTGTAATAATGCCAAGCGTCTCGCTATCGACCCATTCTTTTGCAATTTGCTCATCTTTGAAAAGTAAAAATACAGCGCGACTTCCCATATGCTTTTTCTCCGCAATAAGCTGCGTCAAGCCATGCTTTTTATAATAGGCAAAAGCCTCTAAAGGATGCTCTAAATAATCTTCATGCTGTGATGTTTGTGGTGTTGGGCTCATCGTTGGCGGAATATAAACAAGCTGCTCCATTGGTACAGTGTAGTGTGAAATGGTGTCGATTGCGGCTTTCGCATAGCCGTCGCCAATCCAAACATTTTCGCCATGTGTCGTAGCAACCTCAAAGCCGTTTAAGAAAGCATAAATATTTGGTGCTTGGAAATGCTTTTCTGCTGCTTCTAATAAAGGGTTTTGTTGCTCACCTGCATAATTCTCGTAGGCATCCACTGCCTCGAAGGTACCTTCAGGATAGCGCAGTGCTGTGAGCTGTCCACCGAAGACGACACCTTGGTCGATATTAATTGTATTGTTAATTTTTAAGGGCTTTAGCTTTGGCTCGTGCCCCCAAATAATTAATTCAGATGTTTGGTGATTAGTGTACCAATCTGCACGAATCGGTCGTCCTGTGTCACTTGTTCCAATAACATCGCCGTAACGGCAAAAATCGCGAATGCGCGGTGAGTTTTTTCCAATATAATGGTCTTTGATACCAGCGTGTGTAACGATAGCTTTACCAATTCCATTTTCCAAAATAATATAATGAGAAGGTGCATGCAATAGCATTTTAGCAAGGCGTTCTTTTAATTGCGCTGTGTCATTCGCACCGTGCTGTTGCTCGAAGTGCTGCATTTCTTGCTCAACCATTTCATCTCCATGTGCTAACTGTACGCTTTTTCCATCTAGCCAGCGCGCAATTTTCCAGCCGTGATTACTATCTGTCATATAGCTTAGCCCTGACTCAATTTGCTTCAGCCAAAATTGCATTGTTGCGAGTGATTTTGGACCGCGGCTCATAATATCGCCGACGGAAATCAGCTTACGTCCCTCTGGATGCTTATAAAGGCCGTTTTCCTCGATATAACCTAGCTTTTTGATAAGAGCCATCATTTCATCATAACAGCCGTGAATATCTCCAATAATATCAACCCCTGCGCCAAGCTCAATGTGTAAATCTGAGGGGTGGCGAATTACCTCGACTTGCTCCTCTGGTCGAATTGTATAAAGCTTTGTGAAGGGCTCCTTTTTTAGCAAGCGCTTTTCATCCTTTAGTTTGCGAACTTGTTGTTTAATGCGTGCTGCTCCTCTAGGTCGCTGGCGCTCCTTATCACGTGCTAATAATTGTTCTAGTGGTACGTCAAAGAGTAAACCGTAAATGGCTATATGCTGTCTTTTGGCAATAGTAAAATATATTTCACGCTCCTTGGCGTTCAAATGTGTCGCATCCACAAATGTTAAGCGATTCAGTTTTGCTCTCGCAATAATAATCTGCTCCATTATATGAAATGTTTCTGCTGAAATGGCTGCATATTGCTCGTATAATAAATCGGCTTCTTGCTTCGAAGCCCCTTGAAAATTGATAAAATCAATGTCTGCGACCGTCATTCGATAATCGTCTGAGCTAACGATTTCGCTTAGTGCAATGCTATTATTGGCAACAAGATTTTGCAAAAATGTTGATTTTCCACTATTAGATGGACCAATACATAGCACAATGGCTGCATGTGGTAAATGAAGCTGCATTACAGTCCCTCCGTTCGTTTAAAAATGCACATTTGTGTTGGTGTACCGTGCGCTGTGTGTTGTTCGCCAATGCCGTAAAAGGTAGCTGAATAAGGAGTATTCTGTGCCATTGCAGCACACCAGCTTTCAAATTGTTGACGCGTCCATTCGAAGCGGTGATCTTCATGACGCATCTCCTCTAGCTTATATACTTTATTGTAATCCGCATTCGGAGTAGTAATAATTAATGCTTTTGGCGCATATTGCTGCAGTAGCATTGATATAACTTTTGGTAAGCGTTCCTCATTAATATGCTCAATCACCTCGCATAAAATTAGAATATCCTTGTGGGCTAAAGTATAGTCATGATAGAATAATGAGCCCCATTGAATGCGTGGCATTATAACTGTGTCAAGCTCCTCAAAGCGCTTTGTTGCTTTTCGAATGGCAGCCTCGCTTGGCTCTACTGCAATGAGCTCTTGAATTGTTGATAGCTCACTTAGTAGGGCTGTTAATTTCCCTTCACCAGCCCCAAAATCGACAACAGATTGATGCGGTAGTTTTTTGACTTGCTCGACAATTGCCTCATAGCGCTGTGTACTGAGTAAAGGCTTTGCTGTAGAAGTAGGCTGTGCATTAATTAGATGACGGAAGCGTAATGCTTTTTTATAAATAAAATCTTTCTCGGGATGCTGCTCTAGCCAGCCCTCACCATAACGCTCCAATCGTTCGCGCTCCGCCTCATCAATAAAATAATGCTTATAATCATCCATTACGGGAATAAGGACAAAAAGTTGTTGCAATGCCTGCTGCAAAGTAGTTAATGCACTAATTTTAATAAAGCGCGCTCGTTGCGCGGCTGAAATTGCCTCTATTTCAACACTGAAACCAAGTGGTGTAAACAACTGCTGAATTTCTTCGTTTGTGAGCTCCGTAGCTATAGGACCAAATTCAAAGGTGAAAGGGAAAGCCTGTTCAGCGAATGCTACGTACTGCTCCTGTGGTTTACCATTTAGCGCAGTGCCGAGCATTTTGCGAATAAGCGATAAAAAAATACTGCTCGCCGCAAAGCTGCGGTCATTAATATAATGTGTAATATCGTATGCACGTTCATGTCCAACGAGCGCGAGCGGGTCAGGGGTCACAAAAATGGTAGCCTCTACCTCATGCGCTGTTAGCTTATGATAAACGAAGCGTACAGCATGTCCTTTTTCATGTCTTTCATGTAAATTATTTGGATTTTTAGCGAATAAATAAGAAATTTCTTTCGCATATGGGGTTTCGCAATAAATAGTTAATTGCATACAGCCACATCCTTTCTACTTTTAACTATAATGAAAAAACAATCCTTTAGCTAGAAAGTTTCGCGTTTCCAAGTTTTATGAAAAGGTATATATTTATTATAGGAAAGGAGAGGTTTTGATGAAACACAATCCATTACAGCGTTTTGGAGAGATTGTTGGGGGCAAAAAAGGAAGATGGGCATTACTTGGAATATGGCTTGCTCTATTAATTGCTTTAACGATGACATTACCACAAGTAAATAGTGTCGAAAACTTCGCTGGTGATGAATTGCCTACTGATATGATGTCAATCGAAGCAAAGCAAATTATGAAGGAGCAATTTGCATCAGATGCTGGTGTGCCACTATTAATGGTGTGGTATGAGGAAGCGGGCTTAGAACTAGCAGATATAGCCAACATCCAAGCGCTATATGCAAAATTAGAGACTGGGCCATTAGAGGGGCAGGAGGCTTTACCACCTTTTGCGAAATTGCCTCCTGAGGCGATGCTAGGAGCTCTATCAGAAAACGGACGCTCACTTGTAACACCAGTCTTTTTTGCAACAGATACGAATTCAAAAAGCTTTAAAAAGAGCTTAGAACAAATAACAGCTTATACAACAGAGGTAATGAATGAAAATCCATATGACAAAAGCTTAGATGAAGGTGGCTTACTTGCTCGTTTTTCGGGTCCGGTCGCCATTTCAGTAGATGCAGCTTCACTTTTTGGATCAGCAGACATACAGTTAATGATTGCAACAGTTATTTTAATTTTAGCAATTTTATTGGCGATTTATCGCTCACCAATTTTAGCGTTTATTCCAATTATTGTAGTAAGTATCGCGTTTTTAGTCATTAGTCCATTGCTTGGTTATATGTCGGAAAATGGATGGATTCATAAAGATGCACAGGCAATTTCAATTATGATTGTGTTATTGTTTGGTGCAGGTACAGATTATTGCTTGTTTTTAATTACGAAATATCGCGATAAATTATTAATGGAAAGTAATAAATTTATAGCGATTGCTGAAGCTGTACGTGATTCAGCGGGTGCTATTTTTATGAGTGGCTTTACTGTTGTAATTGGCTTAGCGACACTTGCGTTAGCTGATTACGGTGCTTTTCAGCGTTTTGCTGTGCCATTTAGCTTTGGTGTGCTTTTAACGATGATTGCGGTATTGACTCTATTACCTGCGCTCCTTTCTGTATTAGGTCGCAAAGCGTTCTGGCCCTTTGTTCCACGGACAGTTGAAGAAGAACAGCTGCTTGCACAGAAAAAGGGGAAGGAATATAAGCCTCGTCAAGAAAGTCATGCTAAAATGCGCAAAATTGGTTTATTTGTTACACGTAAGCCTTGGCTTGTCGTTATAACAGCAGGTATCTTTTTACTGGCATTAGCCTTTACTTCAACAAAAATTCAATATAATTATGATTTACTTTCTTCTTTCCCAGAGGATATACAGTCACGTGAAGGTTTTGCATTGATTGAGGATAATTTTTCGGCAGGTGAATTAGCGCCTGTGCAAATTATTATTGATACACAAGGAAAGTCTGTGGATATTGGAGAGCAGCTTCGTAACTTACCGTATGTAGCAACCGTTCAGGAGCCGCGTGTAGGTAGTGAGAATACAAATATTATATTGTATGAGGTAGATTTGAATAAAGACCCATATTCAAACGAGGCTATGGAAGATGTTGAACAAATGAAGCAGGAAGTAGCAACTATTATAGATAATAAGTTTTGGATTGGTGGCGAAACGAGCGAGCAACTAGATACAAAGAAAGTGCAAAAGGATGATGAAAAGCTCATCCAGCCTGTGATGATTGCTATTATTTTAGCTGTACTTCTTTTATATTTACGTGCAGTTATTACGGCGATCCAATTAATGCTGACAGTACTCGTATCATTTTTTGCAGCCCTTGGTTTAGGCTGGCTTATTATTCATTATGGTTTAGGACACGAGGCGATAGCGAGTGCTATTCCGTTGTATTCGTTTGTATTTATTATTGCATTAGGCAATGACTACAACATTTTTATGATTTCGGATATTTGGAAAAATAGGCATCAAGGGATGGATTATAAGCAAGCGATTACGGAGGGGGTAGCGTCTACTGGTGCAGTCATTACGTCGGCAGGTTTAATTTTGGCAGGTACATTTGCCGTGTTAGCCTCATTACCAATTCAGCTATTAGTACAATTTGGTATCGTTACGGCTGTAGGTGTTTTATTAGATACGTTTATTGTTCGTCCGTTGCTCGTACCAGCTCTTATTACTCTATTTGGGAAATGGTCTTACTGGCCAAGTCGCTTGGGGAAAAAACATAATTAAGCGAATCCATTTAAAGTTGTGTTCTATTATTATTTTATATTATAATAGGGCGAACGCATGTTTTGTCTAATGGAGGATACCGCTTAATGGAAAATTGGAAACGGAATATTACGCTTTTTTTAACGAGCCAAACGATATCATTGTTCGGCTCGGCACTTGTGCAATATGCGATTATGTGGCATGTGACACTAACGACACAATCAGGCATGATGATGACAATCTTTATTATATGTGGTTTTGTCCCAACATTTTTACTTTCACCTTTTGCAGGAGTATGGGCAGACCGCTATAATCGCAAGTGGTTAATTGCGATAGCTGATGGTGTAATTGCACTTTCCACATTAGTATTGGCAATCGTCTTTTTAATGGGCTATGAAGAAATGTGGCTGTTATTTGTTATTGCAGCAATTCGTTCATTTGGGGCAGGGGTACAGACACCTGCTGTTGGAGCCATTTTGCCACAAATTGTTCCAGAGGAAAAGCTAACGAAGGTAAATGGTATTAATGGTAGTATTCAAGCGGGGATTATGTTTATTGCGCCGATGGTGAGCGCAGCATTGCTTAGCTTTGCAACGTTGGAAATTATATTCTTTATCGATGTTGTAACTGCTGCACTAGCAATTTTCACATTATTATTCTTCTTGAAAATAGCAGCTCATGAAAAGGCGATGGGAGAGCAAGTTGGCTATATAGAAGATTTTAAGCAAGGTTTGCGCTATATCCGAGAGCATACATTTTTAAAATCATTCTTTTTATTTTTTGCGCTGTTATTCTTTTTAATTGCACCTATGGCTTTTTTAACACCATTACAAGTGGCACGCTCCTTTGGGGATGATGTATGGCGATTAACGGTGATTGAGCTTACTTTTTCAATAGGTATGATGGTAGGAGGAAGCGTTATTGCAATATGGGGTGGCTTCAAAAATCGAGTACATACAATGATATTTGCTGGTGTTATTATGGCTGTATGTACAATTAGCTTGGGGCTTGTACCAAACTTCTTGCTTTATTCAGTACTGATGCTAATTTGTGGTGTGGCGATGCCGATTTTCAACACACCTTCAACCGTGTTGCTACAGGAAAAGGTGGAAGGCAATTATTTAGGACGCATTTTCGGTATCTTCGGTATGATTTCTTCATCAATGATGCCGATTGGTATGCTTGTATTTGGTCCATTAGCAGACGTGATTGAAATCGAATGGATTTTAATTGTGACAGGTATTTTGATGATAGCATTACTGTTGCTATTAGCTAAAAACCGAACGCTCATAACGGCTGGTGTGAATGAAGTAAAAGAGCAGAGCGGGATAAACAGATAATTACTTTTCGTTTCAAATGAATTGGGTAATTTCCCTTTCATATAGGAGAAATATTCTTCTATTTTAATTGCGTCAACTTTTTGCCAAAACATTATCACTACTGCCCAATAAACCGTCTAATTGCCGGTTTATTGGGCATTTTTTTAAGGGCACTTAACTTGGACTTTGAGATGAACGTGGAATAAATTCGAAAAAACGTGGAATAAACCTAAAAAAACGTGGAATAAACTCTGGAAAACGTGGAATAAACCTCGAAAAACATGGAATAAATCTGCAATCCAATCAAATGGCGCACGCTAATGTGAGAGAGTGGATGGTATTTCAACCGAATTAGTGAACTGACCACCCAAGCAAGATTCTCTTTTATTCATAGCAACGCCCCCCATTACAATTTCTTAATATAATCTTTACACTTTGCAAAAAAGCATCAGCAGTGCATGGGGGACTAAGGCTAGCAGCGAAATTGCATGCTCGTCATTCACTTGTGTAGTTAGTTAAAACATTTTACGATAAAGTTAGGCTGTAAAATCGTAAAGTAATCATCTAGTAGAGGTGAACAAGGGTGGATCAAGAAGAGTTACGGGTGAAGGATTATTTGCTACAAGGCATTTTGAACGGTACATTTTCATTGGATGATAAAATGCCAAGCGAGCTAGCGTTAGTAGAGCAATTTAAAGTACCAAGAATTAAAATTCGCAATGTCTATCAGTTCATTGAAAAAATGGGCTATATTTATTCGAAGCAAGGTGTGGGACGCTTTTTAAAGCATCAACGAAAAACGCTAGAGGTTGTCATGACAGGCGATGTGAGCTTTAGTGAAAAAATGCGGAAGCAGACAGGCAATTATAAATCAATCGTAACAAAATTAGAGCGTGTACCAGCTAGCCATGCAATTTATAGTAAGCCTCAAATTGTACCTGAGCATACAATTTATTTAGTGGAGCGTTTGCGCTTTATTGACGGTGAACCTGCGGCACTTCATCGGTCCTATGTTATTGCTAATAATTTCCCACAAATTAAGCAGGCAAATAATCGATTAACGTCGATGTATAGTTTTTATAAAAGTAATGGTATTAATCAATTCCATAGCAGCTTTTCTAATTTATTAGTATCATTTCCAAATGAACTGGAGCGTGCCTTGCTTGGCTGTGAGGTGCTCGTACCACTTGTAAAGGTTGAATCAGACAATTGGGATAAGGAGCAAAATCAATTATTGGAGTACACAGAAATAATTTATCGTACAGACCGTTTTTCTTTCCAACTATGAAAAATAGGTAGGGGCTGTCTGAAAAGTAGGCGAACATTCTACTTTTCAGGCAGTCTTTTTTTTAGCGATAAAGGGTCGGCTGAAAAGTTATTTTGAGGCGTTCCCTTTGCGACGAGTAATCGCAGGAGCAACTGTTTTATGTGCCGAAAGCGAAGTGACAGGTACAAGCATTGTTTAGCGAATATTTAATATAAGAGATTGTCCCAAAAGCCGTGCATAGCCTACATTTTGGACAGTAGCGATGATGTTTCGCAAAAAATTGATTTATATAAATAGAGAACGCCTCTATTAAAAATGGGAGGAACATTGGCTTTAGCAGCGTTCTCCTTCAGTAAAAGGGAAGTGATGAAAACATTGATTTCAATGCAGTGTCAAACAAAATGGGCTTTTCGGACAACTCTAGCCCTGTGCAATCTTTGACAGGCTGAAAACGTGAACTTTAAAGTTTTTTCCGAAATATCTCTATAGCATTACAGCTTGGCGCCTTTTTTGTAAAGAGTCTTTACATATTCTTCACGAAACCTTTTCACTAGGCAGCTTGGCGACAAGTTAGGATGGTGTTGAAAGGAGCTGGCATGATGAAAAGAGCTGAACGAACAAAGTTGTTAATTGAAGTAGGAAGAGAGCTTGCATTACAACTAGCAGCTAATATTTGCGAGCAATATGAGGTGCAGGAAATTAGCCCACCAAAAGAAGGACTTATTATGGTCAAAATGCGTGAAACAGCGCAAAAATCATTGTTTTATATAGGGGAAGTATTGGTTACCGAAACGAAGGTGAGGATTGGGAATGCTTATGGCGTTGGCTTAGTGAGGGAATCTGAGCCAGAATTGTCAAAGGCATTGGCAATTATAGATGCAGCTTATAGTGCGCAGCTACCAGAAACGCTTATATGGGCGTCGCATTTTGAGGTGTTAGCTGAGCAACTTCACACGAAGCAGCAGAAAATTAAACAATCCATCGAGCGAACAAAAGTCAATTTCGATACGATGGCTACTTAAGGAGGAGCAGCATGGAAGCCGTACATTTTACACAACGTGCATTTCGTATATTGCTAAATTGTTTTGCAAGACCTGGTACAGCAGGAAAGTTGGAAAGCAGTCATACAGTGAATAACCTATATGGAGAAACGGTGACAGTCTGTAGGTCATTGCTAGACGGTGAAGTAAGCTTTCAAACAGCTAATGAGCATCGAGAAATTAATCAATCATTACGGGCATTGACAGGTGGGCAAATTGAGCCTTTAGAGCAGGCTGACTTCATTATTATTCCTCATGATGCGGAGCGACAGCAGCTATTAAAGGCGGTTGAGTTAGCCAAAGTCGGTAATTTAATTGACCCTCAAAAATCTGCGACGATTATTATGGAGCTAGATGAGGCGACAACAACGATTGTAGCACAGCTAACAGGTCCAGGTATTGCTACAGTAGAAAATGTTGAACTTGCTGTATGTAAGGAATTTTTAGCATTACGTGCAAGTAAAAACAAAGAATTTCCGCTCGGTATTGACTGTATTTTTATTGAGCGTAGCGGACGGGTTATTGCTCTCCCTCGCACAACGACTATCAGTGAGGTGACGAATTAATGGCATATGTAGCGGTACGTGGTGGTGCTGAGGCGATTGAGGCATCATTAGAGCATTTACAGTATGAGCGAGTTAAAGATGGGGCCTTTGTGGCTGTTGAAACATTACAGGCGACAATGCGGGGTTTTTTAGACCAAGTGATGTCAGAGAGTAGTCTATACAGTGAGCAGTTAGCGGCGCTTGCGATGAAGCAAAGCGAGGGCAATGTGGAGGAGGCAATTTTTTTACTACGTGCCCATCGTTCGACATTGCCGAGATTGTATTATTCAACGACTACAGATGCGCGAAGCATGTTTGTTTTACGTCGCATTTCAGCTAGCTTTAAAGATATTCCAGGTGGTCAAATTTTAGGTGCATCTCATGATTATTTACACCGCTTACTGAATTTCGATTTATTGCAGGAAACAGTAGAAGATGTAGCAGCACAAAAGGCTGAATTTGAAGCGATTGAAGTGCCAGACAATAGTGTTTTACAGTTGGAAAAATTACCAAAAGTGATGGATTATTTGCGTCAGGAAGGGTTAATCCGAGAGTTTCCTGAAAATGATGCTGAGCCAAGTGATATTACAAAGGAGAGCATAGCTTTCCCGACAAATCGCTCCCAGCGTTTACAAACATTAACGCGTGGGCAAACAGGCACTGTTACATCGCTTGGCTATGCAGGCTTGCGCGGCTATGGTGCATCACATCCAACAGTTGGGGAAGTAAGAGTTGGGTGGCAGTCAATTCACGTTGCGTTAGATGATGGGGACGACCCGTATTATATTGGAGCAATTAAGCTAACAGAGGTAGAATCATTTATTCCAGTGAATGTCAATGGAGAAGATAAGCAAGTAGTGGAATTTGATGTGGGCTACGGTGCATGCTTCGGTCAAAATGAAACGAAGGCAATTGCCATGTCTATCGTTGACCATGCATTAGAGGTCGGGGGAGATACAGCGATTCATGATGAGGAATTTGTGTTACTGCATATAGATACGATTGAGTCGACAGGTTTTATTTCGCATTTAAAAATGCCTCATTATGTCACATTCCAATCGAAGCTTGAGCAAATGAGGGCGATTAAAAGGGAGGGCAAAATGCTATGAGAGAAGTGCCATTCGCATTATTAGATGAGCAGTCGAAAAAGGAAATACGACGTGCGATATTAAAGGGCGTTGCGATTCCCGGTTATCAAGTCCCCTTTGCCTCGCGTGAAATGCCGATTGGGCGTGGCTGGGGAACAGGTGGCCTGCAATTGACATTGGCGCTTATTGGTAAGGAGGATACGTTGAAAGTAATTGACCAAGGAGCAGATGACTCGGTCAATGCAGTCAATATTAAAAAGCTTGTACAAAAAACAACAGGTGTTCAAACGACAACGCACACGCAGGAGGCATCGATTGTTCAATCACGTCATCGTATTCCAGAGGTGCCACTTACAAAGGAGCAAATTCTTGTATTGCAAGTGCCAGAGCCAGAGCCATTGCGTGCAATTGAGCGCAGTGAATATAAAACGAAGCGTTATCATGCAGAAAAGGAATATAGCGGCGCTTATTTAATGCTTTTTGAGCAAATTATGCGTTATAACCAAACATCACAAGGAGCCGATTATCCTGTGCTAGTAAATGGGCGCTATGTAATGAATCCAAGTCCGATTCCGCGCTTTGATAATCCAAAAATTCATCACAACGAAGCGCTTATCCTATTTGGGGCAGGGCGTGAGAAGAAAATTTATGCTGTACCCCCTTACACTAATGTGCAATCACTTGCCTTTGAGGACTATCCATTTGTAGTGGAGCAATTTGCAGGGAAAATTTGCCGTGAAACAGGCTTATCGAATGTTTTCTTAGATGAGTTAACAGATGAGGAAACAGGCGAAACATACTATTTATGTAATGATACGAGCTATATGGAAGAGGTACTGGCGCGAAAGGTGGCGGTGAAGCAATGAGGGAGCAACCAATTTTACAAGTTCACAAGCTATCAAAGCAGTATGGAAAGGGCTGTAGCCATTGTCGAGGCGAGAATGTTCGGTTAGAAAAAAATTATTGTCCAGCTTGTAAAACAGTTTATGCATGTCGCGATATTTCCTTTGAGCTGTATCGTGGCGAAATACTTGGCATTGTTGGGGAAAGTGGTAGCGGTAAGTCAACTTTAATGAAGAGCTTGTATTTTGATGAGCAAATTACGAGTGGTGTTGGTTTATTAAAGGATTTTAAAGATGGTACAGCAAATATTTTCGAGCAATCTCGTCAGCAGCAACGTTTTATTCGTAATACAATACTCGGCATGGTTTATCAAAATCCCATGCTTGGCTTAAATATGGAGTTTTCTTCGATGAGTAATATTGCAGAAAAGCAAATTGCTGCAGGGAATCGTCATGTGCGCAATATGGAAAATCGCAGCTTAGAGCTACTCGGTCATGTCAATATTCCGCTTTTCCGTAGCAAGGAAGCACCTAAAAACTTTTCAGGTGGTATGCAGCAGCGGGTACAAATTGCCAAAGCTTTATCCAATAACCCACCTGTTTTATTGCTTGATGAGGTGACGACAGGGCTAGATTTATCAGTACAGGCAGATGTGCTTGATTTAATTAAGTCAATCCAACGTGAATTGAATATTTCAATGATAGTTGTCTCACATGATTTAGCTGTTATACGTATGCTTGCAGACCGCACAATTGTTATGCTCAATGGTCAGATTATAGAGCATGGCTTGACAGACCAAGTATTAGAGGACCCACAGCATGCCTATACGCAGCAGCTAGTTTATTCATTGTTATAATAGTTCAATTTTACCCTAGTACAAGCTAACAGATAGAAATTTAATTAATAAGGAGACTTGCCATGATTGCCATTGTAAATGGAGTGATTGTAACAGAGCAGCAATTTTTATATGACCACGTTGTCCTCATTGAAGATGCGGTGATTAAACAAATTGTTCATCAAGCGGATGTCCAGCTAGATGGAGTAGAGGTCATTAATGCCAATGGGGGTTATGTGTCACCGGGATTTGTCGATATTCATTCAGATTATATTGAAACGATTGTTAGCCCGCGTCCCAATTCAGTAATGAACATGAATATTGGCTTGCGTGAAAGTGAGCGTATTTTAATGACGCATGGGATTACAACAATCTTTCATTCATTGTCATACTATGGCGATGATAAATATTCGCATAAGGCGATTCGCAATCCCGAAAATGTGCAGAAATGCGTTGATGCTATCAGTGCCTCGCATGATGAGCCACATTTAATTCGTCATCGCTTACATGCACGCTTTGAAATTGATTCAGTCGGTCAATTACAGCAGTTAGAGGAAAATATTTTAGATGGTAAAGTACATTTACTGTCGTTTATGGACCATACACCGGGGCAAGGGCAGTATCGCAATTTAGAAATATATAAAAACATTATGCGTGGCTATCGCTCAATGACAGAGCATGAGGCAGACACGTTAATTAAAGAGCAAATTGATAAAGAAAAAATTACGTTAGAGGATATTGAGCGTCTAAGTCGTTTAGCGATTTCGCATAATATTGCCGTTGCCTCACATGATGATGACGATATACAAAAGCTAGCACTTGTTCAATCGTATGGCACGACGATTAGTGAGTTTCCAATTACGTTAGATGTGGCGAAGGAAGCGACACGATTAGGCTTACAAACGATAGCGGGTGCACCGAATATTTTATTAGGTGGCTCGCATACAGGCAATTTAAGTGCGGCAGAGGCCATTCAGGCAGGGGTTATTCATATTATTTGTAGCGACTACTATCCACCGGCGATGCTGCTCGGTATTTTCGAGCTTGCTAGTAAATATGATGAGGACTTACACGCCCTATTCCAGCTTGTGACGATAAATCCTGCAAAAGCTGTTAATATGGGGCATGAGATTGGCTCCATCGCAGTAGAAAAAAAGGCAGACATTATCATTATTGAGCAAATGGCAGATGGCTATCCTGTTGTGACAACAACAATTGTCGACGGTAAAGTTATTTTACGAACGAATTATCGATAAGGATGTGTGAGGATGATAACCGTAGAAAATTTGCATAAAAGCTTTATGATTCATCATTTAAGTAGAACATTGCCAGCATTGCAAGACGTTTCATTGCATGTTCCCGAAGGTAGCTTTTTAGGCATTGTCGGAAAAAGTGGGAGTGGGAAATCAACGATTTTAAAAAGCATTTATCGCACATATGAGCCACAGAAGGGCAAGATTTTATTTCAATCTGAGGCGTATGGCACGATTGATTTAGTACAGGCAACAGCGCGTGAAGTCGTTTATTTACGCAAGCATGAAATTGGCTATGTTTCGCAATTTTTAAATGTCATGCCACGTACAACAGCGTTGGAGCTAGTCGAGCAATCGCTGCTTGATTTAGGCGTATCGAGGGCAGAGGCTACACCGAAGGCACAACAAGCACTAAAGCATTTTGATATAGACGAGGCGCTATGGAATAGCTATCCGAATATGTTCTCTGGCGGTGAAAAGCTCCGTTTAAATATTGCCTGTGCTATTGTGAAAGAGCCGCGTTTATTACTGCTGGATGAACCGACAGCAAGTCTTGACCAAGCATCTAAATTGAAGGTGCGAGAGGCAATTGAAAAGCTCAAAGCAAACGGCACGACGTTAATTGGTATTTTTCATGATTTAGAGTTCATGGAAGGCTTATGTGACAACGTCTTTCATATGGAAAAAATACAAGGAAAGGAGCTTGTGTAATGAAGGTTGATTTGCATATGCATAGCACATATTCGGATGGCTCAAATACGTTAGAGGAGCTTTTTCGACAAGCAAAGACAGTAGGTTTAACACATATTAGTGTCGTTGACCATGATACGGTTCATCATTTTGAAGAAGGACAGCAGCTTGCCGAGAAGTATAATATTCATTTTATTCCGGGTATAGAGATTTCAGCCTATGATTTTGAGCGTGGTCGCAAAGTGCATATGCTAGGCTATCAATTACAAGGTTCATGTGAGCATATTCGCCAGCTTTGTCAGCCATTGTTGAATCGTCGTCATGAGCATACACTTTGGCAAATGCATCAAATTCAGGAGGCGGGCTTTGCCATTACAGAGGAGCAGGCATACGAGCGTATAGCTAAAGTAAATGTGCTTTACAAACAGCATATTATGGATGTGTTAACGACTGCGTCTTTTGATTCCAAGGATTATCAAACATTGTATAGGTCATTGTTTAAAAATAATGGCGTAGCTGCCAGCGATATTCGCTATGTCGATGTATTCGCTGCATTGCGTGCGATTAAAGCAGATGGGGGTATTGCTGTGCTGGCACATCCCGGTCAACTTGATTCCTATGAAATTGCAGAGGAATTGATTAAGGAGGGGCTAGATGGTATTGAGCTAGTACATCCAGATCATAATGAACAGGATTATGAACGAATTGTAACGATGGCAAACAAGCATGGCTTATTAATGACAGGTGGCTCTGATTACCACGGTCGATATGGCACAGAAATCGCGCTTGGTAAATATACGATGCAACATTTGTATATGCCGCAATTTGTAAATGCTTAGTTAATGATTATTAAGAAACTGCTGAACTACTTTTATTATTGGCTAATTATGATTAAATATTGCATGTAGAGCACGTCTACTAAATTTTGTACGAAAAAAGGAGCATAACATGAGCAAAAAATGGATTTTACTATTTTCGATGATTTTATGTGCAATTTTTCTAGTTGCTTGTAACTCAGAGGAAGGTACATCTTCAGGTACAGTGGCTGCTAATGAATCTAATGGAAATGCAGCGAAGTCTAAATCGAATGAGCCATTAGTGATGGTATGGTATCCAAATGAATCAGGTTCTGAAATGGCTGGTGCTCGCGATGCATTCGGCAAGATTTTTGAAGAGGCAACAGGTCGCAAAGTAGAACAAAAATTAACGACAGATTATGCGATTGCTATTGAAGCGATTGCTAGTGGTAATGCACAAGTCGCTTTCATGGGTCCACAAGGTTATATCGAGGCGAACAATAAAAGCGCAGATGTGCAGCCAATCGTTGTACCTTCTGGTAGTTCAGGTACATTGGAGGATGCAGTTTATTACAGTTGGTTAGCAGTTCCAAAGGATAAAGCTGATGAATATAAGGTAAATGGTGAATTCTCAATTGATACAATTGCGAATAAAAAAATGTCATTCGTATCCGCATCATCAACATCAGGCTTTAAAGTGCCTTCTAGCTCAATCGTTGCACACTTTTCGAAACAGGATGCTTATAAATCATTGAAACAGGACGATTTAATCGAGTCCAATGCGTTATTCCCAGAAGTGCTATTTGGCGATTCTCACCAAGGTTCAGCGGTGAATATGTTAATGGAGCGTTCAGATGTGTCCGCTTTTTGTGATACATGTGTCTCAGCATACGTAGATTTAGTGGAAGGTGAACCGAATACGGCAGGTGCAGTTTACCGCGTAAAGGATGATGCAGCAGCACCGTTTAATAATTTACCTGGTAAAGAATTTACATTGATTTCGTCTACACCTGTATTAAACTCGCCATTTGTAGTAAACACATCTGCATTAACAGCAGAAGAAATTACGAAGCTAACAGAGCTATTAATTTCGGATGAAACAGCAAATAATAAAACGATTTTCGTACCAAAGGATTCAGGGGAAATTGGTCTGTTTTCTAAATCAGCAGACGAGCGCTTTGTACAAGTAAATGATGCTTGGTTTGACCCAATCCGAAAATTGTCTGAGTAGTTCAACTAACAATCCGTGGGGGATGAGGAAAACCCCCACGGATTGAAGTTTCACTTTATTTTGATAAAGAAGGGAAGAAAATGATGCCAACGATTACGTTAGATCGCCCAGCAGAGCAAGGGGTGACGAAAGAAGCGGCAATTGTCACGCAAACTGTTTTGGAATTGCGCAATATTGAAAAAAGCTATGATATGAAAACGCTAATTATAAAAGATATTGATTTACAGTTGAAGCAAGGGGAATTTGTCTCGATTATTGGACCATCAGGTGCGGGAAAATCAACATTGCTACGTTGCATTAACCGCATGATTGAACCGACGGACGGAGACATCATTTTCGACGGAACGAATATTACACAATTAAATAAAGCAGCACTTCGCAAACAACGCACAAAAATTGGCATGGTGTTTCAGCACTACAATTTAGTTTCGCGCCTAACGGTATTTGAAAATGTATTGCATGGTCGCTTTGGCTACAAATCGACGCTACAAGGTATTTTAGGCTTGTATACAGAGGAAGAAAAAATATTGGCGTTATCCATTTTAGAGAAGCTTGGAATGAAGGACCATGTATATAAGCGTTGTGACCAGCTAAGTGGCGGTCAGAAGCAACGTGTTGGTATCGCACGAGCACTTGTACAGCAGCCGAAATTATTATTATGCGATGAGCCAATTGCTTCGCTCGACCCAAATTCTTCAAAGGTTATTATGGATCATTTAAAGGAAATTTCTCAGTCGATGGGTATAACAGTACTTGTGAACTTACATCAAGTAGATGTAGCGTTGAAATATTCTGACCGCATTATCGGTTTAAATCGAGGCTCAAAATTGTTCGACGATTTACCGAAGCGCTTAAATCAAATGGATATTCGCAATATTTATGGTGCAGAAGTAGATGAGCTTATTTTTGAATAGTGTTAGACGGAGGAAACAATGACAACGACCAATTTTTTAAGAATGAAAAAATGGAAGATGACAGGCATTATTGTGCTCTTATTAGTAATTGTGTACGGCTCTTCGATAATAACTGATTTTGATTTACTTAAAGGAGTCGCATCAATTCCCGGAACGATTACTTGGATTGCTACAAATCTTATACCCGATGCAGCAGCTATGGAAAATTTGCCAAAGGTGCTATCGCGCTTATGGGAGACGATTGTTTTATCCGTAATTGCATCAACAACAGCAGCTATATGTGCTTTCTTTTTTGCCATTTTTGGCTCTAAAACAACACAAATTAATCGTACCATAGCATTTTGTACACGCTTCATTGCCTCTGTATTTCGTAATATTCCTATTGTTGCATGGGCGTTAGTGCTAGTTATTTCATTTGGTCATAATGTGGTAACAGGCTATTTTGCATTGTTTATTTCTACATTTGGCACGTTAGTGCGTATGTTTATGGAAACAATTGACGAGGCAAGCGCAGATGGTGTGGAAGCCTTAAATGCAACGGGTGCTACTTATTTTCAAATGGTCTTTAAAGGTGTTTTACCAGATACGATGCCACAAATGCTGAGCTGGCTCTTTTATATGATTGAAACAAATATACGCAGTGCGACATTAATTGGATTATTAACAGGTACGGGGATTGGTTATTTATTCGACTTGCATTATAAGCGATTAGATTACGGTACACTTGGTTTAATTACATTGTCAATTATCATAGTTGTCATTGCGATTGAATTTGCCTCAAATAAAGTAAGGAGGATGATTTTATAATGGAGCACACATCTTTGTTGCAAGGGATTTATCTTAAAAATGGAAAAATCAAAACGCGCACAATGACAAAGGCGACAATTACGGTACGTGTGGTCATCATTTTTTTATCCATCTTTACATTAGTAGGTCCCTTTCTCTTAAAATATTCGGCAATTGATTGGCCAACAGCGCTTTTTTATACATTGGATAATTTGAAAATGATGTTTTTGCAGCCTGCCTTTAATCAAATTACCTTTGCTACAGCGATTACACAAATTTTGATTACGTTGGCATTAGCTTTTTTATCGACGATATTAGGCGCAATTCTTTCTTTTTTCTTAGCAATTAACACAGCGAAAAATTTAGCGCCAGCAGGTCTGTCCAATGCAATTATTGCATTTAACTCTGTTATTCGTGCAGTGCCAACTGTACTTTGGGTATTAATTTTTGCTATCGTTGCAGGGCTAGGGGCTGTGGCGGCAGTGCTTGGGATGATGCTGCATACAATGGCTTATTTAACGAAAGCCTATGCAGAATCCTTCGAGGAAATTGAAGAAGGAACAATTGAGGCGCTGCGTGCAGCTGGCGCTAGCTGGTGGCATATTATTTTCCACTGTGTATTGCCACAATCCGCCTCCTATCTTGTATCGTGGACGTTTTTACGTTTTGAAACGAACTACGGTGTAGCTATCGCAATGGGAGCAGCAGCGGCAGCGGGGGGGATTGGCTTCGAGCTATTTATGTCCTCAAGCTTCTATTATGATTTATATGAGGTCGGCATGATAACTTACTGTGCATTGATTGTAGCGATTGTTTTAGAAATCACTGCACTACAAATCAAAAAGCGCTTGATGGCTCGTTAGAAGAGGACGCCCAAAAAGCCATGTGGTTGCTGGCATTTTGGGCGCTTTCGGTGATATTTTGATAAAGTGAAGCTTCAATCAGTGGGGGTTTTTCTCATCCCTCATTGATTGCCCGTAAATGCGGGACAAAATGTTCGCTTGTGGAAATAGAGAGCGACTTTCTTTGAAAATGTGAGAACATATGCTTTGGCGGTGTTTATTTTTCGGCAGCCTTATCTTTTATATTAAATATTTGTTGAAAATGCTTGCTCTTAGGGCAGTCGCAATAAATTATCATTATCCTTGTCGCGAAGTAGTCATCTAAAAATGATTTTTCAGACGCCCCTTTAATGCGTTGGCAAAAGCAAACGAACTTTTAGGTATCTAGTAGAGTACCTTGCATGAACAGAAAGATTTTGCACTTACCAGAAGAACAAGGATGCTAAGGCGATACCTGCGATAGCTCCAATTGCAATGCCGTAGCCGAAGCCTGGGCGATAACCATAGCCCCAAAAGCCTAAGCTATAGCCACCAAATCCTCTGTCGGGCTCAAGCCAAACCATTCTACGGTCGACGTTCGTAATGCGTCCGACATGTACGCGTCCATCCGTATCTGTAATACGTACTCTTTTTCCATGATATTGACAGCATAAATCATATACTTCTGCTCTGCTCATAATTTTTCCCTCCTTTTCCCGTCATACATCTTAATATATGTAGAAATCGTTACTAGACATAAGCTAGTTGACTATGACAAGAAGGGATAAATATAAAAGAGGCTGTTTGAAAGATTGTGTGTTCACACGCTTTTCAAAACAACTTCTTACACTTTTTAAAATGAGTAATTGACTCAATTATACACAATGATAACGCCCAACCGGAACAATTAAAGGTGTTTTTGAAACAGGGTCTTCGATTACCATGCTATCTAAATCAAAGGTTTCTTTAATTAATTCGCTTGTAATAATACTTTGAGGTGCCCCCTCTGCAAGTAAGCGTCCATTTTTTAATGCAAATAAGTAATCTGCATAGCGAGCAGAAAGGTTAATATCGTGTAGTACCATCACAATGGTTGTACCATATTTTTTGTTTAAATCTGTTAGCAAATCTAAAATTTCGACTTGATATGTAATATCTAAAAATGTAGTCGGCTCATCTAAAAATAAAATATCTGTTTGTTGCGCTAATGCCATCGCAATCCAGACACGCTGGCGCTGACCACCCGATAGCTCATCAATATTTCGGTCGGCAAATTCTGTAATGTTCATCATTTCAAGTGCCTCTGCAACTGCTTCATAATCTTGCTTTGACCAGCCTTTAAATAATGTTTGGTGAGGGAAGCGACCGCGTCCGACTAAATCGGCAACCGTAATACCTTCTGGTACGACAGGTGATTGTGGTAAAAGTCCTAGCACACGTGCTAATTGCTTTGGTGGCATTTGATGAATTGATTTGCCATCTAGCACAACTTGACCGCCTGTCGGTTTAATAAGGCGCGCCATCGTTTTTAATAATGTGGACTTTCCGCAACCGTTGGCACCAATTATAATGCTGATTTTATTGCTAGGAATACCAATGCTGACATCTTCTAAAATCATTTTTTGTTCATAACCAGATACAATATGTTCAGCTAAAAGTGTGTGTGTTGGTTTCATTATATATCTCCCTTTCGATTGATTCGAATTAACAAGTAAATTAAGTAAGGTGCACCAATGATTCCGGTAATAACACCTACTGGATATCTAGCTGTAAATGCGAATTGACCAATTAAGTCTGCAGCCAATACTAAAATAACACCAATTAGACCGGCTGGTAGTATATTTGAAAACCCAACACCAACTAACCTTTTGGCAATTGGTCCAGCAAGGAACGCAACAAAGGCAATCGGTCCTGTCGCTGCTGTGGCAAGCGCAATGATTAATACGGAACAAATAATTAAAATAAATCTCGTTTGATTTGTGTTTACACCTAAAGAGGTAGCCGCCTGTTCACCAAGCTCAAGCATTTCTAACTGTTTTCCGAAAAATAAAAGCACAGGTGTGAAAAGAAGGACAGCAATAATTAATGGAAATAAAGTTTCCATTTTTGCCCCATTCAAACTTCCACTTAACCATCTCATTGCAGCTGGAATATCGTGTGTATTGCCAATTAGCATTAAATAAGAGATGAATGCATTCAACATTGCTTGAATACCAATTCCGATTAAAATTAATCTGCCAATTGAAAAAGAAGAGCCTTTTGATAATGCATAGATAATAAGTACAGTAGCTAATCCACCAATGATTGAAGCAAGGGACACAACAGTATTACTTGCTTGGAGGACAATAATACAAAATACAGCAGCAGCACTTGAACCGGCTGTAATACCGATAACATTCGGGTTGGCTAAAGGATTACGCAGTATTGTTTGGAAAGTATAACCACCTACACCAAATGCAAAGCCAGCAAACACGCCTGCCAGCATTCGAGGGAAGCGAATTGTACCTACAGCGAAAGAGGCTCCTTGCACATCTTGACCTAAGAGCACACGTATAACATCTTGAAGAGGATAAATCGTGTTGCCAAGCATTAGCATTGTGCCGCAAAGTATTACTGAAATAACAGTGAGCACAGACGTTGTTAGCACAAAGCGTCTTTTTCTTCGTTGTCTGCCTTCCATTATAGATTTCAATGTATTATTTATCATAACGCACGCATTTTCGCTTTCATCGTAATTAAAATTAAAATAGGGGCGCCAATAAAGGCTGTTAAAATACCAACCTCTAGCTCACCAGGACTGCCAAGAAGTCGGCCGCAAACATCTGAAAATGTTAAAATAATAGCCCCTGTTAGAGCAGACATTGGAATAATAAAGCGAATATCAGGTCCAATGACTAGGCGGACAACGTGAGTCGCTAATAAGCCGATAAAGCCAATTGGGCCTGCTAGAGCTGTGGCAGCCCCACATAAAAGAACGCCGCCTAATGCTGCAAATATTCGTAATGAACCAGTGCGAACACCTAATCCAGTTGCTACCTCATCACCAAGTGCCAAAGCATTTAATGCTGGCGCGGTAAAGAGGGCAATCACTATGCCTACTACTAAAAATGGAATAAATAATTGAATCGCATCCCAGCTTCCAGAACCGACACTTCCAACTTGCCAAAATCGAAATTGGTCCATGACATTTGTTCGAGGAATCATAACCGCAACGACTAATGAAGACAAAATAGCACTTGTAGCAGCACCTGCAAGTACAAGCTTTAATGGCGTAGCCCCGCTTGCCCCCATAGAGCCTATTCCAAAGACAAAAATAGCAGTAATAATAGCCCCTGCTATCGCTAACCATATATATTGGTTTGCAGAACTAATGTTTAAAAAAGCAATGCCACAAACAACAAAAAGGGATGCCCCTGTGTTTACCCCTAAAATACTTGGATCTGCAATTGGATTGCGCGTAACGGATTGCATCAGTGCCCCAGAAACACCTAATGCTGCCCCACACATTAAACTAAAAATTGTTCGGGCGATTCGTTGTCGAACAACATTGGCCTCATGGGACTCGACGTCAGGATGGAATAATCCATCCATCAGTCCAGCCCAGCCAATTGTACGAGAACCGAATACAAGTGAAGCAATTATACATACCGCAAGTAAAATGATAAGAAGTATCAAAACCTTACCAAAATGTTTAGGAGCAAATAACTGCTTATTTTCGGTAGCTTGTAACTTATTCATATTATTTCAGATTTTTTGCTACGTCTGAGATTAATGTTAAATATTCATCAATTGTATAGGCAATTGATAGCGAGCTCGGTGTACCGGCAGCAGCAAGCGGTGTATTGTCACCGACTACAACAACACTACCATTTTGAATAGCAGGTACTTTTCCTAAAATAGGGTCAGCTTGTAAAGCAGGTAAAGTTGTATCATCACCATAAACAATAAATATTTCCACATCTGATAAAGCATCTGCATTTTCAGCACTTAATTCAATATAGAAGCTGCTTTTATCTGCAATTTGATTTGTAATGCTTTCAGGGTACTCCATACCTAACTCGATTAAGAACTCACCGCGTGGGTCAGCTGGCGTATATACATAGAATTTTGATAAGTCAGTTGCATTAAACATAGCGAACGCAGCTTTTTTACCTTTAATGTCAGCGTGTTGGCTTGCTTTATCTTGGATTAACTTCTCAGTATCCGCGATTAATTGTTTACCTTCTGCTTCCATCCCCATCCCTTTAGAGTTTAACTCAATTTGGTCACGCCAAGAAGTCACCCAAGGAATTTCTTTATAGGCAACAACAGGCGCGATTTGGCTTAGTGTATCGTAATCTTCCTGTGTAATACCAGAATATGCAGCAAGAATAACATCAGGGTTAGAGTCAGCAATCGCTTCAAAATCTAAACCGTCCGTATCTTGATAGATGTTTGGATTTTCTTCGCCAAGCTCTTTTAACTTTTCAGCAGTCCAAGGAAGCATACCGCTACCATCCTGCACACCGTAGTTAGCTGCTGAGAAACCTACTGGAACTACATCTAGTGCTAATGCAACATCATGGTTTGACCAAGCGATTGTCGCCACACGCTCAGGTTTTTCTTTAATAACTGTTTCGCCGAAAGCATGTTTAATTGTAATTGGATATTGTTGACCGTCCGTAGCTTCAGATGGATTATTTGTTACTTGTTCTTCTTCTTTTGCAGGTGTTTCCTCGTTTGATGAATCAGCACATGCAGCTAAAACGAAGACCATTGCCGACATAAGCATTAATAAGAACAAGGAATTTTTAATTTTTTGCATTTTATTTCCCTCACTTAATTTTCTAAGTTGATAATGAGAATCTTTATCACTCAAAAAAATAATACTATTATTTCAGTAAAAGTCAACTGAATTTTTCGTTTTCCCATTGGAAATAGTAGTTGTACGAGAAGGAACATAATAAAATAAAACATTACTATCACTATTTTACAGTGAAAAATTAGCGTGTATTGCAAATTCATTGATAGACACACGCCAATCATTCATCGCATAGGTTAAGGAAAAAGGGTGAGGAATATTGGGCGTAATCGAAACGGCTCCAATGCTTGCAAAGGTAGTTGCATTATGTAGCAAAGAAAACACTACAAAGATGGTAGAAATCCATTGTGATGAGTTATGTATGCCATTGCAAAAGCTATTTCCTTGGGCATCCAAAGAGGCCATTCAATACGAGTTATTAAGCAATGGGCTGTTTCAACCATTTGAATGGCGGCAGGCTAAGCGGTTATTACGAAATAGAGAAATATGGCCGATTGTTGAACAGGAGTATGAGCGCTTGCGTAATTTATGGCATGGCCCTGATATACCAATTTATATTTTTCCAATAACAAAAGGAGCACCAAAGAAAAATGGCATAGCTTATTCGAACGGGCTTTTTTTATTTGTGTCTGAAGCATTGCAGGTAGATGAGCTACACGCACTGTTAGCACATGAATATAATCATGTTTGCCGTCTATACTATTTAAAGCGCAAGCCTAATGAATTGTCATTACAAGATTCACTGGTTATTGAAGGCTTGGCAGAATGCGCCGTAGAGGAACTATATGGTGAGCGATGGTTGTCACCATGGACGAAGTATTATACAGTAGAACAAGTGCTGCCGATTTGGCAGGAGCATTTTATACCAGCTTTACAGCTAATTGATATAGAGAAGCATCAGCCCTATTTATTTGGAAATCATGAGAAATTACCTAGTTGGATTGGTTACTGTATTGGGTATAGATTAGTAAAGTCCTTTCAGCAGAAAAAAGACTTAATATCAGTGGATTTATTGCATTTACCAGCCCAGACAATAGTTGAGGGCTCTGCATTTATCCCGTATTAATAGGCTGTAAGATTTTGGAGTTATCCTAGAAGTCCATTTTGTTTTGCTACCTCATTGAAATCAATGTTTTCAGCGCTTCCCTTTTACTGAAGGATAACACTGCTAAAGCCAATGTTCATCCCATTTTTAAAAGTGACGTTTTCTGCTTAGATGATTCAATATTTTGTGAAACATCATCGCAACTGTTCAAAATGCCAGCTATGCACGGCTTTTTGAACAGCCCCTTGTAAAAAATGATTGATGAAGCTAAATGATTTGCGGTGAGGGAGAAAATCTGGGATTCACCTTATGAGATAAGACAAAGGAGTGGTTTAGATGAAGAAACGGCTATGGATGTCTATATTCGTTTTAATTTTATTAACAGCTTGCTCACAAAATGATGCTAAAAAAGGCCATGAGGCAACACAGGAGCAAACAATTGTAGTTTATGAATCGGATGCCAATGCAGAGTATGTTATTCCTCGCGAGGTTGAGTATCCTGAAGAAATAAAGCAATCCGTCATTCGCTTTATTTTTGACCAAGTTGTCTTTGAACAGGTGAACTTGGTAGATTATAAACTTGCAAATAATGATAGCACGCTTATATTAAATTTAGATGATGGGGTATTACAGGTGCAGGGCTCAGCTGGTGGGCAGATGTTTATGGGTTCGCTCGCTGAATCTTATTTTGAAAATTTCCCTTATGTTCAGGAAATTGTGTTGCTACACAATGGCTCGTCAGAAGCGATATTAGACCATGTTTTTATTGGTCAACCAATTACACGCGAGCAATCATTTAAGAGAGCTGAATAAAAGCTTGCATTTTATTTTATTTGTATGTATGATAAACTTCAAATTGAAACGAAAAGCGTTGAAGAGGAAAGTATAGTAGGGACGTTTGATAGAGAGCTTCTGATGGTGGAAATGAAGCAAACAAACCTAGTGGAAAATGGCCTCGGAGCTGCGTACCGAACGAATAGTAGGCTACGACGAGAAAGGCACTCGTTACAACAGCAGCAGTATCTCGCATGCGACGTACTGAATGAGGCTAATGGTGTGAGCTATTAGTGAATATAGGTGGTATCACGTTAATTCAACGTCCTAATCTTTTTAGATTAGGGCGTTTTTTTACATTTAAAGGAGGATTTATGATGACAATTGTTATTGGGGGAGCTTGGCCGTATGCGAATGGCTCTTTGCATTTAGGGCATATTGCAGCATTATTACCAGGAGATATTTTAGCACGCTATTACCGACAAAAAGGGGAGCGTGTGCTATATGTATCTGGTAGTGATTGTAATGGTACGCCAATTTCCATTCGTGCAAGTCAAGAAAATACAACTGTCTCAGCAATTGCTGAACATTATCATGAGGAGTTTCAAAAATGCTTTACGCAGCTAGGTTTTACTTATGATTTTTATACGCGAACAGATGCAATACACCATCACCAAGCTGTTCAACAATTATTTTTACATCTTTTGGAAAACGGACATCTCTATAGCCAAAAGGTGGAGCAGGCTTATTGTGAAGCAGACCAACAATTTCTACCTGACCGTTTGGTAGAAGGAATTTGTCCAAATTGTGGTGCAAAGGCGAGAGGCGATCAATGTGATGCTTGTTCAGCCATTTTAGATCCGCTCGATTTATTGGAAAAGCGCTGTAAAATTTGCGGTAATAAGCCTGTTATAAAAGAAACGGAGCATTTATATTTTGCCTTTAGCAAATTTCAAACTACTTTGGAGCAATTTGTGAAACGAGCAAAAAGTGAAAAGCGTTGGCGTGATAATGCACTTGCATTAACAGAGCGGTATCTGGCAGAAGGTGTTCCAGACCGTGCTGTAACACGCGATTTGCCAAATGGTGTTGAAGTGCCTGTAGATGGCTTCCGCGATAAAAAAATTTACGTTTGGATTGAAGCGGTCGCAGGTTATTTAACAGCAAGTATGGAGTGGACACGTCAACATGGTGAAGTGTTAGAAAATTGGTGGAATGAGGAAACAACCTCCTATTACATTCACGGTAAGGATAATATTCCGTTTCATAGTGTAATATGGCCCGCAATTTTAATGGGACTGAACAATCCATCATTACCAACGAATATTATTTCAAATGAATATTTAACTTTAGAAAAAAGAAAGCTATCAACTAGTCAAAATTGGGCGGTATGGATTCCTTATATGATTGAAAAATATGATGCAGATTCAATTCGCTACTTTCTAACAGCCAATGCACCTGAAAATCGCGATGCTGATTTTTCATGGCGAGAATTTATTTACAGTCATAACGGAGAATTGCTTGGTGCATATGGTAATTTTGTCAATCGCACATTGAAGTTTATTGAGAAATCGTTTGACGGGATTGTGCCAAATGGGAAAATTGACAAAGTGATTCGTCAGCGTACAGTTGCGCTATATGGTAGCGTTGGTACACTTATTGAGCAAGGACACTTTAAGGAGGCATTAGAGCAAGTTTTTAATTATGTACGTGCTGCAAATCGTTATTTTGATGAGCAACAGCCGTGGCTACAAGTAAAGGATAATGCAGGAGGTGCCAGTCAAACAATAGCAACCTGTACGTATATCATCGCAAACTTAGCACAGTTATTACAGCCGTTTTTACCATTTTCAACAGAGAAAATTCGCACAATGCTACAAATTGAAGAAATTGAGTGGCGGGAACAGACTGTAGTGCAAGTGCGATTGCAAGCTGTTACAGCATTGTTTGAACGCATTGACGTGGCACGAATTGAGGAAGAATATAATACATTGATTACAAATCAAATTGACTTTTAAAAAATAATTCGGTATATTGAAATTACTAAATATCGGAAGTAGGTGTTGTGACATGATGAATATGATTGCGATTGACAAACTGCCATTCAGCTTGTTCTCTTTCACACGCCTACAGTGTACGTATTGACGTATACTTATTTAGCTCTAAATCGATTGAAACTTCAAATAGTGGAATACACTTCTGCTAATTGTTAGTTGAATTCATCGAGCTTTTACGAACGTTATTATCTTGTATTCAGATACAAATAAGTTTCCTGTTCGTTAATGGAGTAAAGCTCCTATGTGTGTAAAAGTCTTGAACTGCTGAATGGCAGCTCAGGACTTTTTTTATGTACATTTTTAGGAGGAATACCATTGGAATTAAGTAAATTAGGATTAACAGCATTTTTTAGTGAGCAAATTAATAATTTGGAAGACAAATACAAAAAATATACACCGGCACGCGTTGTATTAGAGCATAAGCATTCTTACCGTGTAGTTACAGAGCAGGGAGAGTGGCTTGCAACAATCGCAGGTAATTTTGCATACAATGCCTTTGCACGAGAAGATTATCCAGCAGTAGGGGATTGGGTGCTAGTGGAGCAAATGCCGGGAGAGGAAAAGGCCATTATTCATAAGCTGCTAGAGCGCAAGTCCGTCTTTTCACGTAAGGTAGCAGGCTTGGAAATTGGGGAGCAGATTGTAGCAGCAAATGTAGATATTGTTCTACTCGTAATGAGCTTAAACGAGGATTTTAACATTCGTAGATTAGAGCGCTATTTAGTCGCAGCATGGGATTCAGGGGCAAAGCCAGTTATCGTTTTAACGAAGGCGGATTTATGTAAGGATGCTACGCACTCTGTTAAGGAAGTGGAAAGTGTTGCGTTTGGTGTTGAAATTATCGTGACAAGCATGGTTACAGGAATTGGCTTTGAGCGTTTGCGCGAATTATTCCCGGAAGGGGTGACAGGGGCATTGCTTGGCTCTTCAGGAGCTGGGAAGTCTACGCTAACAAATGTACTTTTAGGTACGGAGCGCATGAAGGTTTCGAGCATTCGAGAGGATGATGCTAAAGGGCGACATACGACAACACATCGTGAGCTTGTGATGTTAAGCTCAGGAGGATCTTTAATCGATACACCGGGAATGCGAGAATTGCAGCTTTGGAATCAATCGGATAGTCTTGCATCAAGCTTCCAAGATATCGAACAATTAGCAGGACAATGTCGATTTAGGGATTGTACACATAAGGGAGAGCCGCATTGTGCTGTACAGCAGGCAATCGATGAGGGCATGCTAGAAAAAGCACGTCTTCAAAGCTATTTTAAGCTACAACGCGAGTTAGCTTATATCGAGCGAAAAACAGATATACAAGTAAAACAGAACGAACAACGAAAATGGAAACAAATTTCAAAAGGCTTGAAATCCAAGAGAAAGGGATAACGATAGATAATAAACTGAGAAAACTAACTCGTCTATAATACGGGAGGGTGTGCCGAAAGCCTTGCGGTTGCTGGTTTCTTAGGCTTACCTTAGAAGAAACACCACCAGCTACCCTTTCAAATAAAGTGCTCTCTATCATTAACAAGCCGATACTTTAAACAAACATCACCGAAAGTGTCCGCCATGTCGGCAACTGCACGGCATGGCGGACGCCCATTATAATTGTAATTGATTTTGTAGATTAGCGTAAAACCCTTTTTTACCCATTAACACTTCGTGATTGCCTTGTTCAATTATTGAGCCATCTTGAATGACAAGAATTTGATTGGCATTTTCGATTGTTTTGAGACGGTGGGCAATAACGAAACTTGTACGCCCCTTCATTAAATTGTTAAGCCCCTTTTGGATATGCACTTCTGTCATTGTATCAACACTTGAAGTCGCTTCATCTAATATTAAAATATCCGGGTCTTCAAGAATTGCCCGTGCAATTGCAATTAGCTGTCGCTGTCCTTGACTTAAATTCATTCCCCCTGAAACGAGCATTGTACCGTATTCATAAGGTAAATATTTAATGAAATTATGCGCATAAGCAATTTTAGCAGCTTGTTCCACTTCTTCATCAGTTGCATCTAATTTACCATATCGAATATTATCACGCACTGTGCCAGAAAATAAATACGTATCTTGTAATACAACGCCTATATGGCTACGCAAATTTTCTAACTTATATGTTGTAATCTCTTCATCATCGATAAAAATTTGTCCTTGCTTTGCATCATAAAATCGATTTAATAATTGAATAATTGTTGTTTTACCAGAGCCTGTCGGACCAACAAGAGCGATTGTCTCCCCAGCATTAGCTTGGAACGTAATATTTTTGAGAATTGGCTTTGCCTTGCTGTAGTAAAAGTGAACATTTCGAAATTCAACCTTTCCAACGAATTGCTCTTTTTCAAGTGCATTCGAAATATCTGCTACTTCTTCTTCCTCGTCTAATATTTCAAATACCCGTTCGGCCCCTGCGATGGCAGATTGAAATGTATTTAAAAGATTCGATAATTGATTGATTGGACGGAAAAATTGGCGAGAGTAAGTGACGAATGCTGCAATAACACCGACGGTTACGAGCTGATATACAGCTAATAACGCGCCAACACCGATGATTAACCCGATGCCTAAGTTATTTGAAAGGTTATTAATCGGACCTAAAAAGCCAGATATAATCTCAGCCTTTAAAGCAGAAGCGCGTAATTTTTCATTTTCTAGCTTGAACTTTTCAATTGTTTCCTTTTCCCTTCCAAATAAAGTGATTACATTTGAATTGGAAATTGTTTCTTCGATATAACCATTTAAGTTACCTAAGTCACGTTGTCTTGTTTTATAATTGACACTACTTCTTTTAATAATTTGTTTCGATATAAGTACAATGACTGGGATAATCGTTAGTGACACAATAGCTAAAATCCAATTTAAGTAAAACATCGCAATTGCCGTACCGATAATTGTAAATAATGATGAAACAATTTGGATTACACTTTGAGATAACGCCATATGCAAATTATCAATATCGTTTGTCATTCTACTCATTAAATCGCCCTGTTGTCGTTTATCAAAAAATGAAAGTGGCATTGCTTGAATTTTAATAAATAGCTCTTTTCGCAATCGTTGAATCGACCTTAAAGACACGCGCGTCATGACAAAGGTTTGTAGCCATGAGAAAAGGGAGGAGGCAATATAAATAACCGCTAAAATGATTAACATTCTTACCGTTCCAGATAAATTCCCCGGAATAATATATTGGTCAATAAGAATTCCAATAAGTAAAGGTCCTAATAAATTTAGAATAGAGGATGTAATAACAAAAAGGGTAGCTAAAAGCATACCTAATCGTTGCTGGCGTAAATAACTCCAAATGCGACTGAGAGTAGCCTTTTGATTTTTTGGCTTTACAACAGGCCCGCGAAAGTGCCCTCCACGTTCTAATCCCGTTCTAGTTCCTTGCTTTTGTTGACTAGACATGTCAAATCACTCCCTCTTTTTCTGCCTGTGTTGCTACAATCTCTTGATAATGCTTGCTTAACTTGAGTAATTGTTCATGACTACCAGACGCTACTAGTCTGCCATCATCTATTACAAGAATTTGGTCTGCTTTTTTTATGGAAGATACTTTTGAGGAGACAATGAATTTTGTGCTCATAGGGAACTTTTCCGCGATAGCCTGCTGAATTTTCCTTTCTGAAATCGCATCAACTGCTGATGTTGTATCATCCAAAATAAGGATATCTGGTTTTCTAATAAATGCACGTGCCATTGCTAAGCGTTGTTTTTGTCCGCCTGAAAGATTCGTTGCACCTTGTGTAAGCACATGCTGTTCCTTATCTGAAAGCTTATCAACAAATTCGGCTGCGCATGAAGCTTCTAATGCTTCGTTTATTTCCTCGATATTTGCATCAAGTTTGCCGTATTTTAAATTTTCCTCAATAGACATTGAAAACAATGCTGCTTTTTGTGGGGCATAGCCAATTGCATTGCGTAAGTTTTGCAAATCATAGTTTTGGATAGGTTGCTGGTCGATGAAGATTTCCCCACTATCAACATCAAAAACTCTCGGTAGCATTTTTATAATTGTTGATTTTCCGCTACCTGTCATTCCGATGATGCCTATTGTTTCACCAGCCTTCACATGAAAGGAAATATTTTTAAGAACGGGTTCTCCCTGTTTTGTATAAGAAAAGCTTACATTTCTAAATTCCACCTCTCCTTGTGGGCTTGTTATGATTGAATCATTAAAATTGACTATATCATTGGGCTCCTCTAAAACAGTGACAATACGCTCAGCACTAGGGATTGCACGAGCAATTTGAATGAGTACGTTACTTGAACTCATTAAACCTTGCATAATCATCATTAAATAGTTGATAAATGCTAAAATTACCCCGACCTCAATTGTATTGTTTTCTACTTTGATAGCACCTGTCCAAAGTGCAAATACAAGCCCGATGTTTACAATGAGTGCTGTTAGTGGCATAAGCATTCCGACTACTTGTTCTGCTGTAATATTTCTTTCTGTTAAACGCCCATTAATTTTTAGAAATTGTTTGATTTGATGCGTTTTACGATTAAATGCTTTTATGACATGTATTCCTGCTAAATTTTCCTGTACTTTCGTGTTCATTTGGTCCATTACTTCTTGTACTTTTCTGAAAAATTTTCCAGTAAGCTGTGTAATAACGATTACGCTAATAGCAAGCAATGGCACGACGTAAAGTAACACTGAAAATAATTCACGTGCTGTTAAATAAACGAAAAAGATTGCTCCGATAAATGTAAATGGTCCACGCACGAATATTTTTAATAGCATAAGTAGTGCACGTTGAACAGTTTCAACGTCCATCGTTAAATTAGTAATTAATTTTCCTAAGGTAAAGTGGTCTTTGTTTTTTTCTGAAAAATATGTGATTGTTTCATATAAATCCTGACGTATATCTGTTGCGAAATTAACTGCCGCCTTAGAGCTAAAAATAGAACAGCCAATTGCGCCAATAAATCCTATTACGGCACAAAAAATCATTAGCGCAAACATGCTAATAATATATTTCGTATCGTCATTTGCAATTCCGTTATCAATGACTTTCTGTAAAATAGCAGGCTGTATTAAATCCATTGCCACTTCTATTAGCATCGTTAATGGTGCAAGTATAGCAAAGATAATATATGGATTAATGTATTTTCGAAGCTTCCAAGTAGCTTTCATCTTTAAACACCTCTGATTTCTTATATAACAATATAGTTGATTTGTATACATTTGTATACTTTAAACTATTTAAAATACATATTCAACCACATATAAAAATTTTCCGTTTTCACTCATAATGGCATTGGTCTTCAATACGATGCCACCGATTTATATTTAGCTGATACATTAAGCATTAAATAAGACCTTTGCTCTTACGTTTAAACTTTGCAAGAAATCCCTTCTTTAATAAAAGCTATTACTTAAAAGATACGAGTAAAAGTAGCGTGTTATTTCAATTGATTTTATGTATACATTTGTATACAATTTAATTTAGTCAGTGTAGAAGATTAAAAATTAGGAGTGATTAATTTGAGAAGAGATAGACTCATTAGACAATTTGAAGGTTTACAGCGTGGTGAAAGAAGAGAACATGGCCGTAGGAGACAGCATCATGGAGAACGTGGGGGAGGTGCACAGACATTTCGCCGAAAACGCATTGTACAGTTTTTGATTCAGCTAGAAACGAGAAAAGCTTCACTTCAAAAACAACTTGAAACGCAAGAACTACAAAATTTAAATTCCGTTATATTAGGGGAGCTTAAAAATACACAAGCAATTATTGATGAATATATATCATTATTCGAGCTTTATGAATTCGAGGGCGATATAGATTTGGATGTACAAAGCATTGAAGAGGAAAATAAAGATGATGATGGGGAAAAATAAACGACATAAAATTAGATAGTAGAAGATAAGCTAGCAGTTATTACTTAATGAATCAAAATAGTATCATATAAATTTTAATGAAACAGCGAAAATTGTCTGAAAGATAGTGCTTTTTGGACAATTTTTTTTATATTTATTTAAAATAAACTTTATATTTATGTAGAAGGGTTGATTTTTATTAAAAATTCGGATAATATTTAAAAAAGTTAATTTTCTGAAAGTTAGCTTATAAAGGGAGGCTTTGAGAATGAAGAAAAACAAATTATGGTTATTGCTATTAGTATCTGCACTTATCCTTGTGCTTGCAGCATGCGGTGGGAATGATGATAAAGGCAAAGAAGCAGAAAAAGAAACAGATAAAGAAGGCGGCACAACAAATACTGATAATCAAGGTACAGTAGCGGGTGGCGAACTTGTTCTAGAAGTATTATCCGAAGCAGTCGAGCTAGACCCACATGGTTCGAATGACGTACCATCTGCTAACGTTCAAAGTAATATTTATGAGACATTAGTAGCTCGTAATTTTGATACAGGAGAATTTGAGCCGAAACTAGCAGAATCTTGGGAGTATGTTGATGATTTAACGTTACAGTTAAAATTGCGTCAAGGTGTTAAATTCCATGATGGAACAGACTTTAATGCAGATGCTGTAAAAGCTAACCTAGATCGTCTATTAGACCCTGAAGTAGCTTCACCACGTGCTACTAACTTTGAGCCAATCGACTCAGTTACAGTTGTAGATGAGTACACAGTTCAAATTAAAACAAAAGCACCTTATGGGGCATTATTAGCAGCATTAACACATCCGGGTTCTTTAATGATTAGCCCGGCTGTTATTGAAGAGGATTACAATCAAGCGGGTAGCGATTCATCGAAGCTTCGTGCTTATGTAAACGCAAATCCGGTTGGTACAGGCTTCTTAAAATTTGATAAATGGACGCCAGGTCAAGAAATTCGTTTAGTAAAAAATGATGACTATTGGGGCGACAAAGTAGCATACGATTCAGCGGTATTTAAAACTGTTCCGGAAAGTGCAACACGCGCTGCCGACTTAGAAGTTGGGAATGCACATATTATTGACCCTGTACAACCAACGGAAGTTCCATTAGTTGAATCATTTGCAACGGTTACGCAACAGCCATCTATGTCTATTGCTTATATCGGATTCAACAGTCAAAAGGCACCATTTGATGATGTAAAAGTACGACAAGCAATTTCAAAAGCGATTGATCGCGAAGAAATTTTACAAGGTGTTTTCGATGGCTTTGGTGTAGCTGCTAAAGGTCCATTATCACCAATGATTTGGGGCTATAGTGATGATATTACACCTCAAGATTACAACATCGAAGAGGCAAAAGCATTGCTTGCTGAAGCTGGTTACCCAGATGGCTTCAAAACGTCAATTTGGACAAATGATAACCCACAACGTCAGCAAATTGCAGTTGTTTTACAAGAAAAATTAAAGCAATTGAACATTGAGGTAAGCATTGAAGTAATGGAATGGGGCGCATACTTAGAGAAAACAGGTGCTGGTGACCACGATATGTTCATTTTAGGATGGTCTGCGTCAACAGGTGACGGAGATGGAGCTTTATATCCATTATTCCATACATCAGATATTGGCAACAATAACCGTACTCGTTTCTCAGATTCTGAAGTAGATAAATTATTAGATGCAGCTCGCGTAGAAACAGATAGCGATACACGTCTAGGTTACTATAAAGAATTACAAAATCTATTAAATGAAGCATCTCCTGCGGCGTTTATTCATCACCAATCTTATTTGACTGGTGTAAGCAAAAAAATTACTGATTTCTCTATTGATGCAACAGGCATTTACAAAATTCAACATGTGAAATTTACAGAATAATTAGGATGTAGGCAAAGTCTAAGTTGACTTTGCCTACAATTGTTTTTACATTTAATTTATTTAAGCAATTTTTTTCTGCGATGAGGATAATATAATTTATTGTGCTAGCGAAGGTTAAAATTCTTTATGTATCGAAAGCAGGGCTATAGGCAGAGGTGCATAAATTCCACATTTCTATAGGGGGGCAAAACCCCTGCTGAAAAAGAGGAAGTCAGTCTAAGAACATCGCATATTAAGATAACGATTGCGTGATTAATGTCATGTTGGTCTAGGCCTCTTGCGGATGACACAGATTTGGAAGAGATTTTCTTGCAAGCTCGAAAAAATATTGTCGAGAGTTAGCCGAGATGTAATTGATTTTAGGTAATAAAGGAAGAAGGTGAGTGCAATGCGACAAAATAGTTTGTTACCAATTATTGATGACGACACCCAAGTGCTTATTCTTGGCTCAATGCCAAGCGTTCAGTCATTAGAGAAGCAGCAATATTATGGCAATGCACGCAATCATTTTTGGCCAATTATCGCTGCAATTACTGGGGAAAATATAACAGAGGATTATGCGCAACGTATTGCATTATTGAAAGAGCAGCGAATCGGTTTATGGGATGCGATTCAATCGTGCGAGAGGCAAGGAAGCTTAGATGCGAATATCCGAAATGAAGTAGCAAATGATTTCTCATCGCTATTTCAGCGTTATCCTCAAATCAAAGCTGTATTATTTAATGGTGCTAAGTCGTTTGATGTATTTAAGAGGCATGTAGGGCTGGAAATATTAGCTGGGCGTGATTATGAAAAAATGCCATCAACAAGCCCAATTCCGGGAAAGAATATTAAAACTTTTGAACAGAAAATTGAAGCATGGCGCACTTTAGAGCAATATCTCAAATAAGCTAGCAAACTGTTTGAAATTTGTTGTTTTTTTGATTATGCTGTACATAAAGTGAAACAAGACATTATCTCATAAACAGAATAGGAGGAAGTTTTGATATGTATCGTACAGTGGAAGATTTTTCAAAGGATTGGCATGTATCCTCAAAAGGTACATTAAATGTATTAAAGGCAATTACAGATGAAAAAATGGGTCAATCAATTGTAGAAGGACATAATTCATTAGGCTGGTTAGCTTGGCATTTAGTTGGAACTGCAGGTGTGTTTGGTCAATTTGCAGGCTTGCAAATTCCTGCACCTGGGCCAGATATGGCGATGCCTAATACTGTGGCAGACATTGTGGAAGCATATGAAATGGTCATTGAGGCATATAAAAAAGAAATTCCAGCACTAACAGATGAGCAACTAACAGAAGATGTACCTGCATTTGGAGGTTCTATGCCACGTGGTGCATTGTTTAGAGTATTAATTGACCATCAAACACATCACCGTGGTCAAATGACGGTTTTATTGCGCCAAGCAGGTTTAACAGTACCTCCAGTAATGGGACCAACTGCTGAAATGAGCTAATTGACGGGGGAATTTCAATGTCACAACCAATCTACTGGACAAGCTTCTATTATGGAGATATTCAGTTTGTTATTGCAGCGATGGAGCAAGGTTTATGCTATACTGGCTCACTACATGAAAATGAAGAAGAATTGCTTGTATGGGCTAAGAAGCATTATAAAGACAGTGAAGTGAAAGAAGACGCTAGTAAGCTAGCGCTTTATATACAACAGTTCACTGAATATTTTCAAGGTCAAAGACAGCAATTTGATTTTCCTGTGTATTATAAGGGTACTCCTTTTCAGGAAAGTGTATGGAGAGAATTACAGCAAATTCCTTATGGTGAGACATGTACCTATTCTGATATTGCTATGCGCATCGGGAATCCAAAGGCAGTACGAGCAGTGGGCGGTGCTGTCGGTGCGAACCCTGTAATTATCATCGTGCCATGTCATAGAGTAATTGGAAAAGATGGCTCTTTAACAGGCTTTAGCGCAGGGATTGAGCTGAAGAAGGCATTACTAGCGATTGAAGGGCAGTAATACGTATAAAATCAAGCATGTTGCATCTCAGCATGCTTTTCATTTATCTTGTTTCCAGCTTTGACTAGGGCCTGTGCAAACTTGTGACTTCAGCTAAGAGGTTCAATATTCAATAATTGCAGTGTAATAGAAAGCTAAGGAGAGGGTTTTCATGCCAATAAACGATTTTGATCAGAGGCTTAACGAAGTCAGACAATTAGTTTTTATTGATGAAAATGATTTTTTACGTGAAAAATGCTCAGATACAGATAAGCTCTATGCTGCCCTTCGCTTAGGTGATTTTCTTCTACTACAGCCAACTACGGAAGGCGATATAAAGTTTAGAACATATCGCAATATCGGCTATCTAAATAGGTTAGTAGGATGTATCGCAACGTCATTATATTACATAAAAGAAGCGCTTGATTATTTTGAACCAAAAGGCGGAGTAGAGTACATACTAACATTGATTAACTATGGAGAAACAATTAAACATACAAAAGACTATGAAAAAGCACTAAATATATTTGAACAAGCATTAATTTATTGTGATGCTCATAATTTACAGCAATTTGAGGACAGTATATGGCAGTTTAAAGGGAAATGTTATTTAGAGCAAGGCAATGTTGATAATGCGGAGCGTTGTTTTTATAAGGCCTATGCAATTCGCAAAAAACGCAATGACAAAAGGATGCTTGTTCCGTCTGAAAATGCATTAAAGTATATAGGAAGAATAAAGCGCTAAAGAAGGGGAATTGTCCGAAAAGTCTATTTTTTTTGACACCGCATTGAAATAAATGTTTTCATTGCTTCCCTTTTATTGAAGGACAACACTGCTAAAGCCCATGTTCATCCCATTTTTAAAAGAGGGGGGTTCTCTGTTTATCCCGTATTAACAAATTTGTTTGCGACGAGTAACCGCAGGAGCAGGCTGTAATACCCCCACTTCAAAACAGCAGATAAAAACAAGATGTTTAAGCGGGGGATCAAACAGCCTGTAAAAACTAAGAATGAGGCCAACACGATGTTGGTCACACAAGCGTTTTCGCAGGATGCGAAGATCCTAGCTTGTGTTCCTCTATCACCAATCAGTGGGGGTGTGCGAAGCCCCCACTGATTGAAGGTTCACTTTATAGGAATCAACATTTTGTGAAACATCATCGCTCCTGTCCCAAATGCCGGCTATGCACGGCTTTTTGGACAGCCCCCCTGCTTCTCTATTAAATATTCTTGCATTAGCAAAAATAAATTGTCGCTAGCCTTTACGCAAAGGGGGACGTCTCAAAATGCCTTTTCAGACGATCCATTTCCTATTTTAAAAAATCATAAGCATTTTTAGCGAGCAATGTAATAGTAACGATGATAAATAATATGCGGACATAGCCGCTACCTCGCTTTATTGCGTATTTCGAGCCACATATAGCCCCGGCAATTTGTGCCACCCCCATAATTAGACCGTATGTATAATTTACTTGTCCCAGTGACATAAACATAAGCAATCCACCGATGTTGCTACCAAAGTTTAAAAATTTTGCATTGCCTGCTGCCTTCAAAAAATCAAAGCCAACGATAAGAAAGGCAAAAATTAAAAATGAGCCAGTTCCAGGACCTAAAAAGCCGTCATAAAAGCCAATAATAAAGAGCACGCACAAAAAGATTAAAAGCTTTTTCGGTGACAGGCTTTTATAGGTAGAAAGATGTCCCCAATCCTTTTTAAAAATCGTATAGACAGCTACAGTTGCTAGCATAACAAGCATTAATGGCTTTAAAATTTCTGGATTGATTAAATGGACAGTCCATGCACCAAGCATGGACCCGAAAAATGATAATGGAAACCATTTATAGACAGATTTAATATCGAGCTTTCCAGAGCGATAAAATGTAATGGTGCTCGTCATAGAGCCTAGTGTGCCTGCTAGCTTATTTGTCGCTACAGCAGAGGCAGGACTAAGCCCCGTAAATAACAGGGCTGGTAGCATAATAAGCCCCCCGCCACCTACAACAGAATCAACAAAAGCAGCTAAAAAACCAAAGAAAATTAAAATAATAATAAGTGATATATCTAAATCAAATGGCATTGGCTAACCTTCCTTCTACTATACAACTGAATTATAACAGAAGTTTTAATTAATCAACCATGCGTTTTTTACAAAGTATAATTGCAATGACCCAAGCAGCAATTGTCCATATTAAAATTCCTATAATTGGTATTGAAATATCGCCTTGAGCTAAGTCTGCTAATTGGGAGCTAGGTAACCATTTAGCAATATTTAATACAGAAAAGCGCTCTGCAAACATTAAAAGCATTGGACCAAATGGGAAAATAATTACTACTGGTAATACTGTGAATGTTGTTTCAAGTGTTGATTTTGCGAATAAGCCACAAATTGTTCCTAGAGCAGCATAAAATAATGTTGATAAAATTAGGGCAACTATCATAGCAGCGCTAGGCATATAACCTATGATATAACAGCATAGTCCAATGATAATCGCTGTTATAGCGGAGACTAGTGCACTCTTACCAATTAAAATATCTGCAAGTGAAGCAGGCGACAATAATAGACTGCGCAATGTGTTGCGTTCCTTTTCCTCGGCGATTAAGGCAGCCTGTATAAAGGCTGTAACCATACCGAAAGTAATAGCCAGAGGGAACATTAACTTTTGTGCTACATCTATCTCCATATCACGATAGAGAAAGGTCATAATAAGTGGAACAAATATCATTACTGAAATGGCATAGTTGCGTGAAAACTCCTTATAATCTTTCATGAAAATCGCTTGAATGCGTGTAAATGAAATGTTCATCATTGTAAGTCACTCCCTGTAATTTGCATAAAAATATCACCTAAAGTCGGTTCGTTTGAAAAGATACGCGAAATTTGATTGTTTGTCATCCAATCGTATATCAATTGGGCATTTTGTGCGTCGTTTTTAATAATCTGAGATGTACCATCATGTAATTCAACAGTTATCGTTTGCTCGCTATATTGTTTTTTTAATTGTGCTGGTGAACCAATTGCTTGAATTTTGCCCTTATTTAAAAAGGCTACACGGTCGCACAATGTTTCAGCCTCCTGCATATCATGAGTAGTTAGAAAAATTGTTGTACCAAGCTCATTTAAAGCGCGTAGCCCTTTGTAAATATGTGCTGTATTAACAGGGTCAAGTGCAGAGGTTGGCTCATCTAAAAATAGTAGGTCAGGTTTGTGCAAGATAGCTCTAGCTAATAAAACGCGTTGAGTCATCCCTTTTGACAGCATGCTCACTTTTTTCTTTCTTTCTCCATATAAATTGACAAATTCAAGGGCTTCTTTAATCGCTGTTGTAGGCACATCATACAGCTTGCAATAAAGTGCTAAATTTTCTTCAATAGATAAACGTGAATAGAGACCACTGTTATCTGTTAAAATGCCGAATTTCTTCCTATTTTCACTTTTTTGCATAGCGCTAACAGGCATATTGAAAACAAATGCTTCGCCACCATCTTTATGGAGCTGTGCAGTTAAAACTTTAATTGTTGTTGTTTTACCTGAGCCACTAGGACCAAGAAAACCAAAAATTTCTCCTTTTTGAATAGAAAATGTAACATCTGCTAAAGCATTGGATTGTTGGAATGCTTTTTTTAAGTGACGAACATCAATAATCGTTGTCATATTTGTATTTCCCCTCCGTATTCGTTATGTTCTTAATGTAATGTATCGGAAGAAAATGAGCATTAAGTTTATGACGAAAGGAGGGGAAATAAGGGTAATAAGAGGAATAGAAAGGTTGAATGGAGCAAATTATTTCCCCGGAAATTCGCTAAATTCCGATAAGCTCTTTTAAAGAGGCAAGCTTGTTTTTAGATAAAGGCACCGTAGTTTTAGTTGTTGTATGAATGGATAAGCTATAGCTATTTTTAGTCCATGTAATAATTTCACGCACCTTTTGTAAATTGACAATATAGGAGCGGTGGCATCGGAAAAAGCCAAGAGGTAAAAGTCGTTGCTCAAGCTCTGTTAAAGTTAATGAACAGGGATATGCCTCCCCAGCCACATAAATTGATACTTCTCCTTCCACACTTTCTATATAGTCAATTTCAGGTGGATTAAATAAAATAATTTTGTCATTTTTCTTTGTTGGGATTTTTTCAATCTTTATGGGAGAAAATACGGCTGTGTCATTTGGTGCTATATCTTGTCCTACAACATCCAATAATCGCAAACCATCTGCATCCAAGCGACTTGTTTCATGACAGGAAATAAATAAATCCTCTAAATTATTAGAAAGTAATAAAATCATTTTCTGTGCCATTTTTTCAAATAATTGAACAATCAATTGTTTTGAAAAATCTTCCATGTTCTGAAGGGGTTCTTCAATTACAAGGATGGAGGCAGGTGTTAAATAAAGCTTTAAGAAATGAAGTAATTGACGATTGCTATTTGAAAGCTTATCTATCTTAATATTCTGGCAATCAAATAGGTTAATAAGCTGTAATAATTCCTCGACTGATTCAGTTGAGTTGAACAGCTTTTTGAAGAACGCGACATGCTCCTTCACTGTTAAACGCTCATAAAGACTGTCATCTTTTAAATGAATATACGTATTTGGCTGTTTCATAAACGCCTTTAGTACATGTTGTATTTTAGCTTGGTCTGTATAAATACCCATTATAAAAGCCTGTTTATAGGGAATTGCTAGCTGGGGACAAATAATATTGCCAGCTTCAACATATGCGGAAATGTCGATTGTCTTTGTTTGCATGTAAAAAAACCTCACTTTAAGTACGCTACTGTTATTATATAATAGGATATAGCATGTTAAAATAAATAGTTCGTGTTACTGTAATAATAAGATTTTTTAATAAAGGAAGTGTTAGAATGATGACTCCATTTTTAACTGTTGCGGAAGTTCGTTTAATTGAACAGCAATTAGTGAAAATAGTAAACGCCAAAGCCTCATCAAAGGATATGAATATATTGTCGACAGTTAGAGAGCTTGCTATAGTAGCATTGAATGAAAAAATGCCATTTGTAGAAAATCAAGAAACGTTGCGAAAAGCTATTGAAACAGTAGAGGATCGTCTAGATGTAACATTATTTATTGAAAACCTTCAAATATATACGATTCCATTTAAGCAAATTTCTGAAAAGGATATTGAAAAGCTGTTTAAAAAAGAAAAGAAGCTTAAAATGCCAAATTTGAGTAAAATTGATTGGAGAGGCATAAGCTACTTATCATGGCAGGATTCCGGTACACACCGCCAATATATTATTATTGAGCATGAGAATGATTTTATAGGCTTGAGAGGGACAATTAGCGATGCAAATACGAAGGGAGTTTGTGCGATTTGCAACGAGCATTCAAATGTTCATCTTTTTACAGCAAAGGTAAAAGGACAAGCGGATGCTTATAAATCATATAGTCAGTACATTTGTGCTGACGCGGCATACTGTAATCGCCATTTAAAGGATTATAAAAAACTTATTCAATTCGTCGAAAGTAATTTAGTCTAAAATTTAAGGGTCATTGATGTAAGTGGAATTGATAGAAGGAGAAAACATAATGAATAAAGCTATTCTTTTGCTCGTATCTGTGCAATTTTTCGTTTATGTAGGATTTGGTTTAATTATTCCTGTTTTACCAGAGGTCATTGTGAAGCAAGATTTTCATCCGATGCATGTTGGTGGCTTGTTGACGATTTATTCACTTGCTAGCTTTTTTACAGCTCCTTTATGGGGGCGTTTATCTGATAAAGTAGGGCGCAAAAAATTAATATTAGTCGGCTTACTTGGCTTTAGCTTAAGCTTTATGCTTGTTTCGGTGTTTATCCATTCACTGCCAATGCTCTATGCTTCTCGCATTGTTGGTGGTTTGTTTTCTGGAGCTTTATATACAGCTGTAACAGGTTTTATTGGAGATATTTCTAATGAAGATAACCGTAATAAATATATGGGCTTTATGGGGATGTCTATTGGTCTAGGCTTTATTTTCGGACCAGCAATCGGTGGTTTACTTGGTGAAATAAGTATTCGGATGCCGTTTACAGTATCGGCAATATTAATTTTCGCCCTGTTTTTCTATGCATTAGCCGTATTAAAAGAGCCAGATACGTACCGTAAAACAGAGGGGCGTGCAATTATTCCAATGGCTGCTGGCAAGCTATTTGGCTACCGCATTCGTTATTTATTTATCTTTTCATTTGTAGTGACATTTTTGTTAGCAGGTGTTGAATCGACATTGCAGCTCTTCCAAATGGATGCAATTCAAATTACATCTGCACAAATTGGCTCGCTGTTTTTATTTAGTGGCTTTGTCGACTTTTTTATTCAAGGAATGGTTGTTCGCAAAGTGAAAGATGGGCATGAGCCGAAGTGGTTGATGGCTGCACAAATTATTACAGCAATTGGTCTATTCATGCTGCCGTTTACGAATAGCTTATTTTTTGCAGGGGCAGCTCTTTGTGTCTTTACGGCAGGTAATGCACTTGCCCGCACTTTGAATACATCGCTAGCCTCAAAGGAATCAGGGGGAATGTATGGTACAGCAGCAGGAGTTGTTTATTCAATGGACAGTTTAGGGCGCATTATCGGACCGTTATTCTTTACTTGGTTACTGACAGCTAGTGGTGGGAAGACGTACTATTTATCCGCAAGCATTGCTGTTGCAAGTGTTTTGCTACTATGGACATTCAAAAAAAGCATGAAATCATTGAGAACTGTAAAATAGGACATTTCAAAAGGAAGGCACTGAAAAGTCGATTTGTCATAAGGTTTGTGGCGTAAATTTTCTTTTTCATTTGCTAAATTCGAAAGGGGGCGTCCAAACAGCAGGCGAAGCACTGCTGTTTGGACACCCCTATTATTTTTAAATTAGTACCTTGCATTGAACAATAGTAGATGCTATACTACTAATTAATAAATAATAGTGGAGGGGGGAGCGAAGTGAATCCACAGTTTAAAAAGGGTGTACTGAATTTATGTGTGCTTGCATTGTTGGAAAAGCGTGATATGTATGGCTATGAGCTTGTACAAGCGATTTCTAGCAAAATCGATATTTCTGAAGGAGCGGTTTATCCGTTACTTCGCAGGCTAACTGCGGAAGGTTATTTTACAACGTATATGATGGAATCGACAGAAGGACCTGCGAGAAAGTATTATCAGTTAACTAGTGCAGGGAAGGAACAGCTAGACACACAAAAGTTGGAGTGGCAACAATTTTATCAGGCGGTAAACGATTTAGTAAATAAGGGGGAACAATAATAATGGAACAACAATTTTTGAGCAAGCTAGAGCAAGCGTTAGCAAAGTTAAATAATAATGAGCGTCAAGATATCATTCGGGATTTCAAGGAATATTTTGCAAGCGGTCAGGCAGAAGGAAAAACAATCGAGGAAATGATTGACTCATTAGGTGATATAAATGAATTAGCCGAGGAAATATTGAAGGCTTATTCTGAGCAGGAGTTTGTACAAACAGCGAATGTTGTGAAGGAGGAGGCGTTTGATCATATTAAAATTGATAGTGAGCTTGCCTCTATACAGCTATTACCGTCTCCGACGGGCAGATTTTATACGGAAGTGAAAAGTAAAGGTGAGCAATATACAACGGATGTAGAAATTGTTAATAACACATTAACCGTAAAAATTGAACGGGCTGAAAGTACATTTAAAATTTTTGGCTTGAAAATTAATTTTAACTTTAATACAGAAAGCGCAGCTACTGCAATGATTTATGTACCAGAAAAGCTGTATCAAAGCATCGTGATTAAAAATGAAATTGGTGGTTCTGTTATAGAAAGGCTACAGGCTAAAGAAATCAAATGTCATACAACTGTCGGCAAGGCAATGTTGAAAAATGTTTTAGCTGGGGAGTTAAATGTAAAGTCGAGTGTTGGCAAAGCAGAGCTTCAATCTGTTCACGCAACGACAGCTATTGTAAAAAGTGAAGCAGGAAAAGTTATTATTGAAAATAGCATTGCAGAAACTTGGAATGTGAAGTCTGAAGCCGGACGTGTAGATTTAATTAATATTCAGGGGGAAATTGATGCGCGCTCTGAGGCTGGCAAAATTAATATGGATGTCGAAAGCATCACGAAGCCGCTAAAGCTAAAAACAAGCGTAGGTAGAATAGATGTTTTAACAAAGAATGCGATTGATAACGCTACAGTTGAAGCAAAATCAGAGCTCGGTAAAATTTCTGTTTATGGCGAAAGTGGCAAGCGTATTGTTTATGGTACAGGGGAAAATCTTGTTAAATTAAAAACGGAGCTAGGCAGCATTACGATTGCACAAAAATAATTGGCTGCTATAGTTCGAATGGTGCGTAGTCAAGTAGTTGTAAGTTTGTTACAATGACAGTAATAGACGATTGATACATGGGGTGACACGCTAAATGTTTTGGATGCTACTATTTGGTTTTTTATTAATTAGTTTAGTCATGATTGTTATTTATAAATATGATGATTCTTTGTTTAGTAAAGCGACATCATATTCTATTTTCGAAGTATTAAGTAATAGTAGAGTTCGCTCACTATATAAATTGACAGAGGAATTAAAGGCCACACAAGAAAAGTATGATATTTTATTTGATGTTCAGCTAGTTCCAAATGAACAGCCTGTAGATGCCATTATTATGCACTCCACAGGGGTTTATATAGTAAATGTTGAACAGAAAAAAGGTTGGATTGCTGGACGCGAACAGGATATTGAATGGACACAGCTACTATATAAGGGAAAAAAGGAATCTTTCCCAAATCCAATCCATCTAACGCAGCGCTATACTTATCAATTACGTGATTTGCTGCCGACTATACAGGCAGATGCATATAAGACAATCGTTATTTTTACAAATGAGTGCTCCTTCCAAAAAATTGAGTTGCACTCTACAAAAGTAGATGTATTGAAGACCAAAGATTTAAAAGGCTGGAGTGCTCAATTCCGAGGACAAGAGGAGCTAATCTCTCCAGAAAATATACAGGCAGCATATGATGTATTGAAGGATAGAAGGACTGCCACGCATTTAGCAATAGAAACAGCTTGAAAAAATCCGGATGCAATTACACCGAGGCGTAATTGATTATAGGGGTCAGGGCTATCTGAAAAGGAACACCTTTTCGGATAGCCTTTTTTATTTCAAAAGTGTCAAAAATGTTTATAAAATGTGTTATATGTGTGTTATATGATAGAAGAAAAAGTGAAATAAGGCTAGCTCACATTGACATCTCGATTGGCAATGACCAATACTTATGATGATGTTAGCCACCTTGATTTACCAGATTTTTAAAGAATAAAAAGGTATAAATTTTTGACATTTCAACAGCGTCAAGACTAAACGTGGGCCTCGCTTTCCTCACATTGTGAAAGCAAAATGACTAAAGACGACAGATATAGAATAACGCCAATTTCTATACGAATGCTTAATTAGTGTTTGACTTCTTTCGGAAGGCGACAGGACACAGACTGACAAAGAAGGACTCAGCCTAAGCACATCGCGTCTTGCGGCAAATGTCACAGGTCATGACGGTTTTAGGAGGTTAACTTCCACCTATTAGCTCAAAGAAATTTAAACACACTTACGCCGAGGTGTAACTTATTTGAATGAAAGGTAGTGAAAATATTGCCAAAAAAATTATTAGTTTCAGTATTTCTATTAACTATTTTATTGCTAGGCTGTAGTCAGCAAGTGAAAAATCCGCTTAATTGGGAGTTAAAGGAGTTTATATTCACAAATCAAGAAAATCAGGAGTTTGGATTAGCGGATTTAAAAGGCAAGATATGGGTAGCCGATTTTGTGTTTACAAATTGTGCGACAGTTTGCCTCCCAATGATGGCGAATATGACTGAGCTACAAGAAAAACTTCATGAGGAGAACTTGGATGTAGAATTAGTGTCTTTTAGTGTTGACCCAGAAATAGACACGCCAGAAGTTTTAAAAGAATATGCTTTAAGCTATGGTGCAGATTTAACTAGCTGGAACTTATTAACAGGTTATTCACAAGAAATAATCGAACAGTTTGCATTAGAAAACTTTAAAACGATTGCTAGAAAGCCTGCTGATGACACACAAGTAATACATGGCACATCTTTTTATTTGATTAATGAAGATGGCATCGTTATTAAGGATTATAATGGGCTTAATGTGCCGTATGAAGAAATGATTAAAGATATAAAATTGCTATTTAAGGAGTGAGTTTATGCGATTGAAAAAAAGTAGAGGAGTAGCCATGCTTACTGCTTTAATTATTGTTGTTATTTTAATAAGTTTCATTATACCTAGAGAAACTCTTCCATCTGCACATACTAGAGTTATTTTAGAGCATACGATTAAAACATATATTGCACCTCAATGCTTTGAGGATGCCAATGCGACAAATTTTCTTGAAGAATCCACATTAGGGGAAGCGAAAAAATTAAACTATGCATCTCACTCGGCTTGTACTGATGAAGCGTTACAGGGCGAAAAAGATAGACTAATGGTTAGTTTACTAAAGGAAATTGGCTTGCTAAAGACAAAATGGGATAGTTGGTAATGCTCAACGCGACTAGCTGATAAGATTTTGCTTAAAAGTATGAAACAAAATAGTCGTTTGCAAAAAATAGCTGAATTTGGCTTTTGGAAAGAAGCAAATCGACCTTCTTTTCAAAACAATTTCCTGTACAATAGAGAAAAAGATTGCAGGAGAAGATGATGAAACAATTATCAAAAAAGGAAGCAAGTATTTATTATATAAAGCAATATATTAGCATATTTGCATGTCCATTTTGTCAGATGGAAATGCAACTAAATGATACGGGAACTATGAGTTGTGTGAATAAACATTCATTTGATATGGCAAAGCAGGGCTATATGAATTTTATGACAAAACCAGTAGTATCAATGTATAGCAAAGAATTATTTGAAGCGCGTCAGCAGGTGATTGCGAGCGGTCTTTATGACCCGCTACAGCAGGTAATTGCAGATTTACTAACTGGTGAGCAACGGATTTTAGATACAGGCTGTGGTGAAGGCTCGCACTTAGCACGAATTTGTACACAGTTACCGAATGCACTTGGTGTTGGTATCGATATTGCGAAGGAAGGTATTTTAGCTGCTGCGAAATTTTATAGCGAAAAAATATGGTGTGTCGGTGATTTGGCAAATAGTCCATTTCAGTCAGAAAGCTTTACGACAATTTTAAATATTTTGTCACCAGCTAATTATGAGGAATTTAAACGCCTGCTTAACCCAAATGGCAAAGTAATTAAAGTCGTGCCACAGACAGATTATTTAAAAGAGATACGCGTCCAAGCATTTGCTGATTCTGAAAAAGAAAGCTACTCTAATGCACAGACAGTCGAACGATTTAAAGAAAGCTTTGCTAAAGTAAATGTGCAGCGTATTACTTACACAGTGCCATTAGCAACAGAGCTTGCACCAAAGCTATTGCAAATGACACCTATGGGTTGGCATATTGAAAATATAGCGGCAGTGGAGTTGCCACAAATTACGATAGATGTGGATATTTTAGTTGGGGAAGTATAACAAGGGGGGAGTATTGTATGAAAAATATTTTAGTATTAGGTGGAACGCGATTTTTCGGTCGTAAATTAGTTGAGCTTTTAATAGCTGAAGGACATCAAGTGACAATTATAACGCGAGGAAATTCAAGTAACCCATTTGGGGACAAGGTGGAGCATGTCATTGTCGATCGAACAAAAGAGCCTGATTTACAGTCATTTATGGAAAATCGCATGTTTGATATTGTATACGATAATATTTGCTACTCTCCAAATGAGGCGAAGGCTTTTTGTGATATATTTAACGGGAAAATTGGGAAGCTTGTTTTCACATCAACTCTATCAACATATGAAATTGATGGCAATGTCAAAGTTGAGCATGACTTTGACCCATATAATTATACGATTCGTATGGGGGATTCGGCAGATTTCACTTATGGAGAGGGCAAGCGTCAAGCCGAGGCTGTATTTTTTAAATATGCTGAATTTCCAATTGTAGCAGTGCGTTTTCCAATTGTTATGGGTGTCGATGATTATACGGAGCGATTACACTTTCATGTGAAGCGGGTAGCGCAAGAAGAACCGATTGGCTTTGTTAATATGGATGCTGAAATGTCCTTTATTCAAGCGGATGAGGCAGCAAGATTTTTATTATGGGCTGGGCAAGCGACTATAGAAGGGCCTTTTAATGCGACGGCAACGGGGGCTGTGACGTTACAGGCATTAATGACCTTAGTCGAGCGGGTTACAGGCAAACGGGCAAAAATCGCACTTTTGGGTGATGATGAAATACGTTCGCCGTATGCTGTCCCTAAATCATGGTATATGAAAAATGATAAAGCAGCAGCTGCAGGCTTTCAGTTTTCAAAACTTGATAGCTGGCTAGAAAATTTAGTACAGGACATCGCAAAACAATACACTTAATTGAAAGTACGCCTCTTTTTTATTAAAATAAAAGTATTAAAAAATAAGGTAGGGCAATGATGTGTATAAATTAGCAGCGAATATTTGTAAGGTAATTTTGAAAATAAATGGTGCAAAGGCGAAGGTTTACGATGCAGGGAATTTACCTAAGGACGGGGGCTTTGTCATTGCGTGTACGCATACCGGTTATATTGATATTATTAATTTAGGTGTATCCGTGTATCCTCGCGAAATTCATTTTATGGCGAAAAAGCAGTTGTTTGAAATGAAAGGGCTTGGTTGGTTAATTGACAAATTAAATGCTTTTCCAGTGGACCGAGATAATCCAGGGCCAAGTGTTATTAAAATTCCACGACAGCTTATTAAGGAAGGCAAAGTTGTCGGGATTTTCCCAAGCGGCACGCGTTCTACGGAAAATAATGATTTAAAGCAGGGGGCAGTAACGATTGCCCAGTTAGCGAAGACGCAAATTGTACCAGCTGCTTATATCGGTCCACGTAATGTAGGTGAGGTATTTAAACGCCAAAAGGGCTATTTAATTTATGGTAAGCCTTTTACAGTAGAGAGCGGTAAAGAAGCACGCGATGAGGCGACGAAGTTTTTAGAGCAGGAGTTTCAGCGTCTAACAGAAGAATTACAAGCAAAAATATAGGGTGGTGCTCAGTGGGTGCGGATATTATTTGTATGCTTAGGCAATATTTGTAGGTCACCTATGGCAGAGGCTGTTATGCGCGATTTACTGACGAAGCGTGGTTTAAGTGAGCAAATTACAGTGGATTCAGCAGGTACAAGTAATTGGCATGTCGGTGAACCGCCACATAAGGGAACACAGGCAAAGTTAGCTGAATATGGTATTGCAACAGCAGGGATGCAATGTCGCCAACTAAAAATTGGTGACTTTACGGATTTTGATTATATTGTTGGAATGGATATAAGCAATGTGGACAATATTCGTAAAATGCTTAAACAGCCAAATGATGCAAAGATTTTCCGTTTCTTAGATTTAACTGCACATCAAAAAGATGTACCAGACCCGTGGTATACAGGCGATTTTCAAGAAACATATAATCTTTGCTTAGAGGGCTGTGAGGCATTGTTGGAGAAGGTTTTAGCAGATATGCAGAAGAGCTAGTAGCCAAAATATAAGTCGATTTACACTGAAGGTTTTGGTGTGAATCGGCTTTTTTTCCAGTGTACTCTTATTGGCATCAGCTATTTTGTTGTTATTTATAAATCTATTTTCAAATGACACGATAAAATGAGTATCTTATTATCGTTATAATTCTTTAAAAAAGGGTACAAATAGAGCAAAGGATATGTCGGAGGAGGGATAAATTATGGATGTTAAAGGAAGGCGGAAAAGCAGCAATGTTGAGGACCGCCGGGGGATGAGTGCTGGAAAAGTTGGCGGTGGCTTAGGTGGTGTTGGAATTATTATTGTCATTATTTATACATTGATTAGTGGTGGAGATGCTGGTGATGTATTAAACACTGTAACGAAAAGCATTACACAAAACGGACAAATGACAGAGGAATACACACCAAGTCGTGAGGAGGAGGAGCTGGCAGAATTTGTAGCAGTTGTGCTTGCAGATACCGAGGATGTATGGGCACAAATTTTTGCAAGCAATGACATGACTTATAAAAATCCAACACTCGTGTTATTTACGGATAGCGTTAGCTCGGGCTGTGGTTTGCAAAGCGCTGCAGTCGGACCATTTTACTGTCCAGCTGACTATAAACTGTATATCGACTTAAGCTTCTATAGTGAATTGAAAAATCGTTTTAAAGCACCCGGAGATTTTGCGATGGCATATGTGATTGCACATGAGGTAGGTCACCATGTACAAACGTTATTAGGCTATTCCCAAAAAGTACATTCATTAAATGGCAAAGTTTCAAATGCAGAATACAATGAGCAGGTGAAGCGCCTTGAATTACAGGCTGATTATTTAGCGGGTGTGTGGGCGCATCATGTGCAAAACAAAGGCTACTTAGAAGAAGGCGATTTTGCAGAGGCATTAACCGCCGCAAATGCTATAGGAGATGACACATTGCAAATGCAGGCACGTGGTTATGTGGTGCCAGAAAGCTTCACACATGGTACGAGCGAGCAACGTATGCGCTGGTTTACGAATGGTTATAAAAATGGTACATTGCAGGGCGGAGACACATTTAATGCAACAAATTTATAGCATAATATGAAGCGCAGTATTTTAAATTTCTTTACTTATTATGTATAATAAATAAGTTAAAACATTATTTCGTTTCATAAATGAATTTAGATATGATTGAAAGAGAGTGAATCTGATGGGGCGTAAATGGAATAATATTAAGGATAAAAAAGCAGGGAAGGACGCAGCGAATAGCCGTATTTATGCGAAATTTGGTCGTGAAATTTATGTTGCGGCAAAATCTGGCGAACCAAATCCAGAATCTAACCGTGCATTAAAAACGGTTTTAGAGCGTGCAAAAACGTATTCTGTACCGAAGCATATTATTGAAAAGGCAATTGAAAAAGCAAAGGGCGGCGGAGATGAGCAATTTGATGAGTTACGCTATGAAGGGTTCGGCGTAGGTGGCACAATGGTCATTGTTGACGCTTTAACGAATAACGTCAATCGCACTGCTTCTGAGGTGCGTGCGGCATTTGGGAAAAATAGCGGTAATATGGGTGTAAGTGGCTCAGCGGCGCATATGTTCCAAAGCACCGCCGTATTTGGTGTTGAAGGCAAAACAGAGGACGAAATACTAGAAATTCTAATGGAAGCAGACTTGGATGCACGTGATATTATGGATGAGGAAGGGACAATTATCGTATACACAGAACCAGACCAATTCCATGCGACGCAAGAAGCGTTAAAAGCAGCAGGTATCGAAGAATTTGCTGTGGCAGAATTGACGATGCTTCCAATGACAGAAGTAGCATTAACAGGCGACGATTTAGTAAAATTCGAAAAAATGATTGATGCTCTTGAAGATTTAGAGGATGTGCAACGCGTCTACCACAACGCTGATTTAGGTGAATAGAAAATAAGCGTCTTATAGCTTTACTGTGGCATCTTTTTGTTAGCAAAGCTTTTTAACGGATATGTGATATAGAGATTAAGGCTGTCAAGAAAGTAATTACTTTTTTGGCGGTCTTTTTCATTGCCTTATTGTGAAAGGTTGAAATGCAAGTTTTTTTTGCTATTGTGGAATTTGTCGAAATAAGCCACAATATTGATTAACTATAAAAAAATATGAAAGGAGACTACTTATGAAACGAACAAATAGATTAGCAAGCCGAATTATAGCAATTATTATTGCAGTATTTATTGTGCTAATTGTCTCTAATATTTTTATGATGAGCTACAACACGAAGAAATCTGTAAAGGCAACATTAGGAGAACATAGTGTGACAGTAGCACAAAATATGGCTCAATATATGGATGTTGAAGGCTATAAGCAACTAGCGAATTCACCGCAAGAAAATGAACTATATTGGAGATTGCGTGAGCAATTAAATGATTTGCGTGAAAAGAACGGCGTATTATATGCATATACATTTGCTGCACCTACAAATGGAAAAGAAGGTAATGGCGTCTTTTTAGTGGATGGCATGCCGGCGGATGACCATGAAAATGCAGCTACTATTAGCAGTGAATCAAGTGCGACATCCAATGCAGATCTTTTGCGAGCTTTGGAAGATGGTTACTATTATACAGATGTAATCGAAAGCGAGTTTGGGCAATTTATTTCCGGAACAATTCCCGTAAAAGATGCAAATGGTGAGGTAGCTTTTTATTTAGGAATAGATATAGATGCAGATTATGTTGATGTAGTAAGTAGTCTAATTTCAAAAGAAATTATACCGACTGTTGTTATTATATTTAGCCTTATTTCCATTTTAGGCTTAGCTATACTTTATTACTATATTAATAGCGCATTGCGCCCTTTAAAATCCTTAAAGGAATCAGCAACGTATTTAGCAGAAGGCAATATTAAAGATGCTAACGAAGTAGTATCTCATATCAATATGTCAAATGGCAATGAAATCTCGCTATTCGCAAGAGATTTCACAGATGCACTGGGACAGCTTTCGGCAACATTTGAAACAATTCATTCGAAAACAAATAGTTTAGAGCAGGTCGTTGAAGATATTAATGCGACAGCTCATCATGTAAGTGAGTCGAATAACACAATTGCTGCAAGTGTCACACAAATTGCAGAAGGCAGTGGAAAGCAACAAATTAGCAATGATGAGGTTATGCAGGCGATGAGTGAAATGGCAATCGGCATTCAAAGATTAGCTGATACAACGAGCGATATTGCAGAATCCTCAAGTGATATGACAGAGCTTGTTGAAAAGAGTACGACAAATTCAAAGCAAGTGGTGCAGCAAATTCATAATGTAGAGTCTTCAGTTGTAAGGACGTCAGAGCAAGTACGCGAAATGGGAGCACGATTCCATTCAATAGAAGAAATGGTAACTGTTATTACAAGCATTGCCGATCAAACTAATTTACTTGCATTAAATGCGGCAATTGAAGCAGCAAGAGCAGGAGAGGCAGGTAAAGGCTTTGCTGTTGTTGCAGATGAGGTACGTAAATTAGCAGAGATGTCGCGAACTTCCGCGGACGATATTCACCATCATTTACAAAGCTTTTTAGAAATTGCAGAGCGTGCTTTAAGTGAAATGGCTGTAAGTACGGAAGAGGTAAAAGAGGGAAGTTTAGCAGTTACAGCTATCGGTGAAAACCTAGAAAGTATTTTACAATCTGTTCTGAGAGTAAATAACAATATTCAGGAAAACTCAGCGGTTATAGAGCAAATGTCGGCAAGTTCTGAGGAGATATTAGCATCTGCTGAAGATATGAACCAACTTGTCACTAATACAACGACGCAAACACAGGAAGTGGCACAATCAATCGATATCCAAGTAGATATGGTTGAAAAATTAAGCGAGGTAGTAGAACAGCTCGATACTACTTCAAAAGACGTTATCACAGAAATAGAGAAATTTAAATTATAAAATTGGTTAACTTCTTTCAGCGATGTTTACTGCGGTGAGTAACCGTAGGAGCAAAATCTTTTTGTAGCAACAGCTACAGAAGACTCATGCTAATAAAAAGGAACCCGGTCTAAAAAACATCGCATCCTGAGGTAATGACTAAGTAACCAACATCGTGTTGGACAAACTTACAGCGGATGTCACAGATATTGGAGGGGCCGTGTGATGCAGGTCAGTTAACCGTTGGCGTGTGACATGACGATTTTAGGTTAATTTCTATCAAATGGTTCGAAAAAATCTAGACACAATTACAATGAGGGGTAATTGATAAAATCATTTTAGGACATAAAATGAATAATGAGTAAGGGAGGTGTTCATATTTTGGACAACCTCCCTTTCTTTTAAATTAATCATCATCAGTCCCATACCTTCGTGTAATAAGTAGGGGCTATTCAGAAGCACAATATTTTTCCTGTTAACAATACTTGTTGTAATGAAAATAAGTTAAGAAGCCTTTGTCTTTAGAGTTGCTCACCTCTTTATTCGAATCAAATATTTGTTATTGTGAAATTTTCACTTTATGTAATAATTATATATTATTAGGGAGAAAGACAGGGGGATGGTTAAAATGATACGCTTTTTGCAATCGATACAAGGAAAATTATTAATATTTTCTTTCTTAATTTTTTTTATCCCAAGCTTAATTATTAGCATTGTAAGCTACTCGACAGCAAAGCAAGGGATGGACGAAGTAGGAAAGACAGTTATTAAAAACAGCGTAGAAACATCATTAGAATTAATTGCAATTGCTGAGACTGAAGTTCAAAACGGAATGGTTACATTAGAGGAGGCACAGGAACGTGTTAAATCGCAGTTAATTGGTGCCCTAAATGCGGAAGGACAGCGTCCAATAACTTATCCAGCAGACTTGGGTGAAAATGGCTATATTTATATTCTAGACCATGATGGAACAGTATTAGGTCATCCTACTCGCGAGGGAGATAATTTATGGGATAGTCAGGATAGCTCAGGTCAATATTTTGTTCGTGAAGTAAAAGAAAAGGCATTAGCAGGCGGGGGTTTTACATATTATGATTTTGAGCTACCAGGTCAAACTGTTATTGCACCGAAATTGATTTATTCAAAGTTAGACCCGCATTGGAATTGGATTGTCGCTTCAGGTACATATATGCAAGATTTCAATTCTCCCGTGAGTCATTTAGTGAAAGTAATTATCGTGACACTTATTTTGTCAATTGCAGCAGGTGGGATTGTTGCCACTTTATTCTCACGTCATTTGGCAACTCCATTAGTAAAATTATCACAAAGTGTGAGTCAAGTAGCAGATGGTAATTTAACAGTTACAATAGATAAACTGCAGCGACAAGATGAAATAGGTGTTTTAAATAATGGCTTTAATAATATGGTCGTACATTTAAAAACACTTATTACAGATGTGGAAAATGCCATTTCTGAAATTCAAACGACCTCTAGCAATTTATCCGCTGTTGCGGAAGAAACGACTGCATTAGGTGAAAATATTGTTAACGCAGTAGAAGAGGTTGCAAGTGGAGCCACACAGCAAGCGCTAGATACGGAGCAAACAAATCGTTCGACAGCTGATTTTGCAGCTCAAATTGATGTACTGCATGAAAAAAATGAATTAATTTTAACTTCTTCCGTAGAAATGCGAAAATCGAATGAGCAAGGATTAACTAATTTACAGCATTTACAACAAAGCTCTGAGGAATCTAATAAGCTTATGACACAAGTGCAAGATGTGTTCAATAATTTAATGCAAAAGCTAGCTGAAATTGAAGGCATTGTTGGCACGATTAATGAAATCTCAGACCAAACAAATTTATTGGCACTGAATGCCTCCATTGAAGCTGCTAGAGCGGGTGAGCATGGCAAAGGCTTTGCGGTAGTGGCAGAGGAGGTGCGCAAGCTAGCAGACCAAACGAACCAGGCGACTAGCTCCGTACGTAATACATTAAGAGGGATTGAAATGGAAACAAATGTTGTGACGCATGAAATGGAGAAAGCATCATTGATTGTACAACAACAGCGTGAATCAGTGGAGACAACACAAAGCTCATTTGAGGCAATTGAAAAAGCGGTTGAGCATATTACAGCTATAATAAACGATATGTCTGCGAGTGTGAATCAATTGAACACCTCTAAAAATGCAATGCTTATTTCGATGGATAGCATTGCCCATATTAGTGAGAAAAACGCGGTTGTTACACAGGATGTAACGGCTTCTGTAGAGGAGCAGCAACGGGCTATAGAGCTTGTGACAAATTCGTCGAATGAGTTAACAGGCGAGATTAATAGTTTACAGGAGGCTATTAATCAATTTAAAGTATAGGTGCCTGGCACGCAAACAATTCTGACAATTTACTACAATTAATATTCTTTCAGAATAGTTGCAAAATTGAAGATGGTAGTAAATAATTAATAGTGAATTTGTTTATCGTGATTTAGTAGTGCGTTGTGTGCGAAGGCGAGGGTGATGGGGGCTCGCAAAATCGTGATAGGTCGTCGGTGGATGTGATAGAAAGAGAGAAAAGGTGGAAGCCGAGGGGTAGTGGATTCAAACATAATTTAAAGGTAGGGGACATCATGGGAATAACATTTAAAGATTATGAGTATAAGCGCCCGAATTTAGATGAAATGAAGGTGGCGGTGCGTGCGTTAATTGAGGATTTTAAAAGCGCACAAAATGTGGAAGAACAGAGCGTGGTAATTGAGAAAATTAATGCGTATCGTAATACCTTCTCAACACAGGGGAACTTAGTTTATATTCGTGCATCAATTGACACAAACGATGCATTTTATCAAGCTGAGCGTGATTATTTAGATGAAATAATGCCGCAAGCAGAGGAAATTATTTTTGAGTATTATCAGGAGCTAGTAAAATCGTCGTTTCGTGAACAGCTTGAGGAGAAATGGGGTAAGCAGCTTTTCGCATTAGCGGAAAATCAAATTAAAGGCTTTTCGCCAGAAGTAATTGAATTAATGCAGCAGGAAAATAAACTTGTTTCAGAATATAATAAGCTTGTAGCCTCTGCGCAAATCGAATTTGATGGTAAAACATTGACGCTTGCGCAATTAGGACCGTACGGAGAATCGCTAGATCGTAATGTGCGTAAAGAGGCAAGAGAAGCGAACTTTAACTTCTTTGCACAGCATGGTGATAAGTTCGACGAAATTTATGATAAATTAGTAAAGTTGCGTCATGAAATCGCGACAAAGCTGGGCTATAAAAATTACGTGGAGCTAGGCTATATTAAGATGAATCGCATTGATTATAATGCTGAGATGGTGGGAAAATTCCGTAATCAAGTGCGTGATTTTATCGTACCTGTAGCGACAGAGCTATATAAACGTCAGGCGAAGCGTATCGGTGTTGAAGATTTTAAATATTACGATGAAGGATTAAATTTCTTAACAGGCAATGCAAAGCCACAAGGTTCTCCTGAATGGATTATAGACAATGGTAAGAAAATGTATGAGGAGCTATCAAAGGAAACGGGTGAGTTCTTCAACTTTATGATTGACCGTGAGCTAATGGATTTAGTTGCTAAGACGGGGAAGGAAAGTGGCGGCTATTGCACATTTATCGACGACTATAATTCACCATTTATTTTCTCGAATTTCAATGGAACATCAGGTGATATTGACGTATTAACACATGAGGCAGGTCATGCCTTCCAAGTATACTCAAGCCGTGATATAGGTATCCCAGAGTATTTATGGCCGACGCATGAATCTTGTGAAATTCATTCTATGAGCATGGAGTTTTTCACTTGGCCGTGGATGGAGTTGTTCTTTAAAGAGCAAACAGATAAATATAAATTTACGCATTTAAGTGGCTCGCTAATATTCTTGCCGTATGGTGTGGCAGTAGATGAATTCCAGCACGTTATTTATGAAAATCCAGAAATGACGCCTGCTGAACGTAAGGCAGCATGGAAGAAAATCGAGGAAAAATATTTACCACATCGTGATTTCGATGGCAATGCATACCTAGAGGCGGGTGGCTTCTGGCAACGTCAAGGTCATATTTACTCCGTACCGTTCTATTATATCGACTATACATTGGCACAGATTTGCGCATTCCAGTTCTGGAAGCGTTCACGTGAGGACTTTGACAGTGCATGGAAAGATTATGTACATTTATGTGGTTTAGGTGGCTCACAATCATTCACAAACTTAGTTCGCGAAGCAGGCTTAATTTCGCCATTTGAAGAAGGCTGTGTGGAGTCAGTTATTGATACGATTAAAGACTACTTAAACTCAATCGATGATGCAAAATTGTAACTTCCTTTAGCAATGTTTTTTGCAACGAGTAACCGCAGCAGCCAAATTATTTTTGTATCGAAAGCGAAGCGACAGGTACAGGAATCTTCTATCTCTATAGGTGGCGAGACGAATGCAAGCATTATAACGATTTCAGCAGGTGTCCAAACACTCACCAACTGCTCGAGCTTTGGCGGGTGTCACAGGACGTGGCGGTTTGAGGTTAACTTCTGTCAAATAACTAGGAGAAATCTAGAAGAAATTAGGCCTTGGCATAATTGACATAAAAGAGGTATAGAAAAGCGAATCATTTGCTTTTCTATACCTTTTTGTATTTTAGATGAATTAAACTACCATATTAATGTGTTTTTTAGCTATCAAAGATTGTATTTTTTTGGTCTATATGCGATTATTGCTAATAGATAGATGATGATTGGGGTGGAAATATGACAAAGAAATTATGGTTTCAATTAGCAATCGGTTTGCTACTATCACTGCTTATTGTGAAGTATTTTATAGAAATTCGTGCTATTTTTAGCCCGTTTATAATTATTTTAAAAACAGTCTTTATTCCTTTGTTGTTGGGGGGCGTCCTTTATTATGTTACAGAGCCGCTACAACGCCTTGTTGAGAAGCGGGGTGTACCGAGATGGGGGAGCTTAATTATTATTGTTGTGCTATTAGTAGCAGGGCTTTCAGGATTTTTATTGTTAATTGGTACACCAATCTCAAAGCAAGTGAATAATTTAGTTGATAATGCACCGTATATTGGAGAAAAAATCCAAGAAACGACAGACTATGTACTTGCAAATAAAGACCATTGGCCACCACAAGTCGAACAGTTTGTTGATTCCATTTCTAACTCTGTGCAAGATATCGCTGTAAAGGGCAGCAAAATGATTGTAACTGTTGTCAGTGGCGCGGTATCTGCGACATTTACGCTTATTCTTGTGCCGTTCTTCTTTATTTTTATGTTGAAGGACCATGAAAAGTTTGCTCCTCGTCTTTATGGATTATTTACTGGAGAGCGTCGTTCTTGGATTAAGAAGACGTTAGAAGATATCGATTCAGTATTGCGCAGCTATGTACAGGGACAAGTATTAATTAGCTTTTTACTCGCATTAATGATGTATATTGGTTATTTAATTATTGATTTAGATTACTCGTTACTACTAGCAATATTGGCGTTCTTTATGAATATGATTCCATTCATTGGCCCATGGATTTCACTTATACCAGCACTTATTATTGCGCTTATTCAAAAGCCAATCTTAGTTGTTTGGGTAGCTGTTATTACCCTCGCAGCGCAGCAAATTGAGAGCAATTTGATTACACCTAATATTATGGGGAAATCGCTTGATATCCATCCGTTAACAGTAATTACAATCATCTTGGCGGCAGGAAATATTGCTGGATTTATCGGCATTTTAATTGCTATCCCAACATATGCGGTTATAAAAGTAATTGTAAAAAATATTTATGAAGAGCGCACTAAAATTAAGGATGCGGCAACGAAAACGTTATAACCTTTCAAAAACTTTTATTAAAAGGAGCATATTATGCTGACATTTGAACAAAAGCAGGCGATTATTGAAACATTCCCTGAGTTAACGAAAAAAGAAATATCATTAAAAAGATTGAATTATCACTTTGAAAATAGCCTGTATGAAAAGACAATCGTTGTTGAAAAATTGCATCCAAACGGCAATGGCTTTGTGTTTGTTGGCGATTTATTACAGTATGAAAAAGAGGCGAATGATAAAGGGCTTGTCAACATTCGTGACTACGGTGAACAAGCATTACGTACTATTATTGCAGCCTCTATCGCCTATTTATCTGAAGATGCAGAGGAAGAGCCGATTGTTGAGCTATGGCGTTCTCGTGAAGGCACACAATTAGAGCTAATTTATGAAAATCGTTCATGGGCTGTGTATCATCAAAATAATTTAGAGGAAGCTTTTGGTACACGCGAGGCGGCAGAGGAGTATTTACGCGAAGAAGGATTTAGACCTTCAAAGTAAGGAGGAGCTATAAATGGATGGAAAGAAATTTGCACTGATGCTTGTCAGCATAATTGTTGGTGCTTCATTGCTTGTGGCTATTGTTATGCTATTGTTCTTTAACTTTTATGAGGCGCCGAATCAAGATGGTGAACCAATATCAACAGACGAGTCAAGTTTATTGACGCCAGACAAAGCACCAACTATAATTGTCTTGAATTCGAGATAATGAAAGGGTGGAGAACATGCAGCATATTTTTGAGCATGGCACAAATGGACGTACATTATTATTGCTACATGGTACAGGTGGGACAGAGCAAGATTTAATTGGCTTAGCGAAGGAAATTGATGTGAATGCGAATATATTAAGCGTTCGAGGCAATGTGATAGAAAACGGCATGCCACGTTTTTTCCGCCGAGTTGCGGAAGGTGTATTTGATATGGAAGATTTATTATTCCGTACAAAGGAATTAAAGGATTTCGTACAGCAGGCATCGGTAGACTATAAATTCGACCAAAATCAAGTCATTGCGATTGGCTATTCAAACGGAGCAAATATTGCAGGGAGCTTATTGTTCCATCACGAAAATGCGTTGCGTGCAGCAATTTTACATCATCCAATGGTACCAAATCGCGAGGCAGAAATTCCAAACTTGTCCAATGTAGATGTCTGGATTGGTGCTGGAACGAATGATTTCATGTGTCCGCCACAGGAATCAGAGCAATTACAGCAAATGTTACAGGCGCATGGTGCAAATGTCGAAACTGCATGGTTCAACCATGGTCATCAGCTTACGATGCCAGAGGTACAAGCAGCGAAAGCTTGGTATACAAATATTTTTGAATAAGAAAAGGTTAGAGGAAGCTGTCCAAAAAGCCGTGCAAAGCCGGCATTTTGGACGCTTTTATTGTTGCTTCGATAATAGCGGTGAAAAGAGAAGCGACTAAAAACCCGATTCGCTCATAAAGCATGTGAATTCGCTCATAAGTGAGGCAAATTCGCTCATAAAAGAAAGCAATTCGCTCGTAAGCAGACAACTTTCCCCTATTTGCCACGCTTCGTGAATGGCAACCACCAATTCCAGTCCCCGAATAATTTCATTAAGCTTGGTACGAGCATTAAACGAATAATTGTTGCATCAATGGCGATTGCAATCGCTATACCGACACCGATTTGTTTAACAGGCATTACGTCTGTAAAAGCAAAAGCACCTGTAATAACAATCATAATCAATGCTGCGGACGTAATAATTTTGCTTGTCGAGACAAGCCCATCGACAGTTGCTTTCGTGTTATTCGCACCTTTTAAATATTCCTCTTGAATACGTGAAATTAAAAACACCTCATAGTCCATACTTAGCCCAAACACTAGGCAGAAAACAATTACAGGCATAATGAGCACAACAGTGCCTGCCTCTATTCCGAAATGCCCATATTGGAATATATAAACGATGAGACCGAATGTCGAAGCAAGCCCAATTACATTCATAATAATCGCCTTGACCGGAATTAAAATCGAGCGGAATGCAATCATTAAAATAATGAATGTAGTAATCATAATAATAATTAATGCAAGCCCGATTTTATTAGCTATTTCATCGAAAATTTCTTGATTGAATTTCGGTGCACCAGCCAATGAGAAGGAGATATCTAAATCTTTATTCTTCCATTCACGTACGAAATCTTGTGCTTCAGTTGATGCACCATTTGTATCTAAGTGAACAGCCATATACATTTTATCATCCTGAATAAAATGACTTTGTGCAGCAAGGAGTAGACCTTGACTATTTGGATCAGCGTTAGCTGCTTGCCATATTTCCACAGAATCTATCTGTGTTGCTGTAAACAGCGAATCAACTTGTTTGACAAGCGCTTCCTGCTCTAGCTGCTGTTGAATAGCAAGGATTTTCGTTAAGCCATCCTCATTATCCCAACCATCTTCGCGTTCTGCCAGTAAGTAAACGACCGCATCTGCACCGAAATCAAATGCCTCTTCCATTTTGTCAAAAGTTGCGCGGGATTCATACGCACTTGGTAAAGACTCCTTAGATGGAATCGTTAAGTCCATGTCTTTCACTGGAATCATTGCAGCACCTAGTAATGCAAATGCGACAACGATAATAAGCACTGGTTTACGCATAACGAAGGCTGCAAATGCTTGCCACTTTGATGTGGCCTGTGTGACGCGTATTAATCGCCATTTATTTAAGCGGTCACCTAGCAAAACAATTGTTGCTGGCAGTAATGTTAAGCCTGAAATAATAGCTAAAAAAACGACAACAGAGCCACCTAATGCGATATTTTGGAAAATTTCTACCTCGATAACGACCATTGCACCTAGCCCAATCATTACGCATAATGCTGAGAAAACGATGGAACGACCAGCTGTTTGAATCGCAATTTGCACAGCTTGTGGGATGCTTTTCGTATGGCGCTCCTCACGGTAACGATTAATAAATAATAGGGCAAAGTCAATGCTTAAAGCGAGCCCAAGCATTGGCACGATATTTAATATGAAGATGGACAAATCAAAGGTACCACTAAATAAGGTTAAAACACCGAATGCTACAATAACTGTTGCAGCTCCTATAATAATAGGGAGGAGCGAGGCAACGACAGTACCAAATGCCAATAAGAGAATGATTAAGGCGATAGGTAAACCGATTGCCTCCGCCTGCATCAAATCTTTTTGGCTAGCCACATTAATATCCTTTGAAATAGCTGGCTCACCTGTAATAGATATGTGATTGTCATATGCTAAAATATCGCGGATTTCATCGACTACTGGAAAATAGTCGCTAACATCATTGCCAAAATGCAACATCGCATAGGCATAATTATCTTTTCGCAATTGCGAAATGCCAATAGGGGAGACAATTTCTTTAATTGTCTCGACTTGTTCTAGCTTCTCGAGTGCTACTGTAATTTCATCATTTGTTTTATTTTCAAATAGGACGAAAATCGTTTTAGCTGGTAAATCGAATGTTTCACTTAATTCCTGCATTGTTCTACTATGGTCATCTTTTACAAAGAAGCCATCGCCCTGTAGTTTACCTGGTAGTTGTAGAGCAAAGTAGCCCATAATGAGGAAAAAGACAATCCAAATGCTAACAATCGCTTTCGCATGTCTAGTAACGAAAATAGAAAATTTCTGCATAATAGAAACCCCTTTCTTACTTAAGAGTTTACAAGGTTTTGAGGTTGAGTACAATTTCTATAAAATAAAAGGTGTGTGAAAAGGCTGAGAGGTTTTAAGGCAATGGAAAATTCACAAGAAAAGCTGTTGAATTTGGTGTTATTATCTTTTGAAACAAGTCGCTTACTTTTATATGGCTATTATTTCATAAAACACGAACAAAACGTCCGAAAAGCAGTGCTTTCGGACGTTTCAATAGTATTCGTTAAAAGAAAAGATTTAGTAGGAAGTAGAAACCTGCTGCCATAATTGCTGAAATCGGCATTGTAATTACCCATGTAATAACAATTTTACGAGCAGTTCCCCATTTTACGTCCTTTACACGTTGCGCAGTACCTACACCCATAATCGCAGATGAAATAACATGCGTTGTTGAAACGGGTAAATGTAGAAGCGTTGCACCAAAAATAACAGTTGCTGATGATAAGTCAGCTGCTGCGCCGTTAATTGGACGAATTTTCATAATTTTACCGCCGACTGTTTTGATGATTTTATAACCACCAACAGAAGTACCTAGACCCATTGCAAGTGCACAGGCAAAACGCACCCAGCCTTGTACCTCATCGTGTGATTGGATGCCTCCAGCGATTAAAGCCATCGTAATAATACCCATTGCCTTTTGAGCATCGTTTGTACCGTGGGTAAATGCTTGTAATGCCGCTGTACCAATTTGCATTGTGCGGAAGCCTTTGTTCGTTTTATAAAGGTTCATGTTTTTAAAGATTACTTTAAACAATGACATCATTAAAAAACCAACTGCTAACGCAATAAATGGTGAGAATATAAGCGCTTGAATAATTTTAATGAAGCCTTGATAGTTTAAAATATTAAAGCCAGCAGCAGCAATCGCTGCACCAGCGATTGAACCAATTAGCGTATGTGATGAGCTGGATGGAATACCGTAGTACCAAGTTAATAAATTCCAAGTAATCGCTGCACATAATGCTGCTAAAATAACGACAGAACCGATTAAGGGTGCTTCAGGTGTCGATAATGCGAATGGATCGACGATATCGCTTGCAATTGCTTTTGCAACACCAACGAATGTAATCGCTCCAACAAAGTTCATAATGGCAGCCATTAATACCGCAGTACGAGGTGGTAATGCACGTGTCGATACTGAAGTAGCAATGGCGTTTGCTGTATCATGGAAGCCGTTAATAAAGTCAAATGCTAGAGCAAAAATAACGACTAAAATTGTAAGGATTAATATTGTTTCCATTAGTTATTTCTCCTGCTTTTACGCGTTGCGCATAATAATTGTTTCGATAGTATTCGCTACATTTTGGCAGTGGTCTGCAATTTCTTCTAATTGCTCATAAATATCTTTAAATTTAATTAGACGAATTGGATCTTTTTCGTTTAGGAATAACTTTTTAATGGATGAGCGTAATACTTCATCACATTGGCGTTCATAATCCTTTACTAAAATAGCATGTTGACGCATACCAACTAAATCTTTTTTATTTAAAAGCGTCATTGCTTTGACAATTTCATCTGCGCTTTTTACGATATATCCTAAGAAATTGCGCATTGAATCATCAATTTCATTTAATGAGAACATTTCGAAGTGAGCAATACAGCCCTCTGTCCCATCTAAAACATCATCCATACGGATTGCTAATGCTAAAATATCTTCACGCTCAATGGGTGTCATAAATGATTTATTTAACATAACGATTAATTCATGAATTAATTTATCGCCATCTGTTTCGTATTGCTTCATACGAATGCTGATTTCCTTTAAATCTGCCACTGTCTCAATGCGGTAGTCATTTGCGTAATGAACTGCTTCTCTCATATTTTCAGCAATTTTATGAAGTGCTGCGAAAAATGGATCTGATTTTCTTGAACTAAACATGGAATGCCTCCTAAGCATATATGAAAATTTTCTCTCCTAATAATAACAAAATCTTAATGAAATCAATATATTTTTATTTTCTATTTACAATTTTTACACTGCTGTAATATTTATTTTGTTCATACTTGAATATATATTCGGAGTCATTAGCAAAAATATGTGCGGGAAATATTGATAGAATAAGGTTTTCGTTCATATTGTATGCAGCAACAACATAGTGTATACAATAAACAAATTTTGATTGTAAAGGTAATGTAAATTGCAATTAAAGCGGAAAATGGTGATTTATATTGCTGTTTTACAAATTTTGTTATGTTCAATGGGGGTTATTACTGTAACAAGTCCCTAATTGTGGTTATAGATTCAAAAATATTAAACCGTAGCTGACGTTACACAAGGATTTTACCAATAATTTGAAGATGATAGTCCGGCTCCTATAATCAATGGCGTCTTAACTAACTCTAGTCTAGTGTCCCAGATAAAGTTGTTCAGTTAGAAGTTATGCATGTGTGCGATAGTCTCCTCATTGTCGGCGGGCGTCTAGGAGCCCGCTGACAATGAGTGTAATACTCACCGCCTATAAAGGTGAGAGACTTCTATATAACGTTATGCTTGGTTCAAAAAAATTTGCTTCTAAGGTGGTCAAAATACATTGCCGCCATCCTCATCGCAAAGAGTGCTACTTAAAATGGTTTTTCAGAGAAGTCCTTGTAGTTCATTTTGTAAAAATGGCTTAGCGCTTAAAAATTGGATGAAGTCATCGTATTTAGCCCGGTCGTCAGCACTTGGTTTTTTGCCCGTATAGTAGGCACGAATCAAAATATTTTTTGGTGTGTTTTCCATATCAATAAATTCGAGCAATTGTGCCTCGTAACCAACGAGTGACAACAATTGGGCGCGGATAGAATCAGTTGCCAATGCAGCAAAGCGTTCACGAATTAAGCCATGCTGTGTCATAATTTCTAATGCAGGTGACAGCAATTGGCGATTCAACTCGTGCTGGCAGCAAGGAACACTTAAAATAACTTTTGCTCCCCACTTTACCGCTCGGGCAAGTGCCATATCTGTTGCAATGTCGCAGGCATGTAATGTGACGACCATATCGACAGCTGTTTCATCATTAAAATCTTGAATATCTCCAACTAAAAATTGCAAGTCGGTGTAGCCTAAATCTTGGGCAATTTGATTACATTCTTCAATTACTTCCTTCTTTAAATCAAGACCTGTCACGTGAATATCTAAATTTTTTACTATTTTTAAATAATGATACAGGGCAAATGTTAAATAAGACTTGCCTGAGCCAAAGTCTAATATGCGGATAGTGCGGTCTTTTGGCAAGTAATCAAGTGCATCATCAATAAATTCTACAAAACGATTGATTTGCTTGAATTTATCGTATTTTTGTTTTTTAATTGCACCGTTTTCAGCCTGAACACCAAGACGCACAAGAAATGGATGAATTGTTGTCTCTTCTAATAAATATTGCTTTTGGCGATTATGTGCTAAATTGATCTTCTTATTTTCCTTCGTTTGCTCAGATTTCCATAATACTTTATTTTTCTTTGATAGCTGAATATGCAGTGTTTGGTCAGTAAATTGTGCATGAATTTGGCGAAATTGCTCCAACAACTGTTCAAGCTTTGCTGCAAATAAATCTACAGGTATATTTTCATGCTTCAAAATACGTTCATATTGATATTCAAGCTGAATCGTATAAATACCCTTAAGCTCGATAGGCTTTAGCCGCACTCGCCTTAAATCATTTGACTTTAAACGAGGCTGACTAATAGTTGCGGCTATTAATGATTGATTATTTAAAAGTGTTAAAAATTTTTCCTTCATATCTTGAAATTCCATAACATAACCTTCTTTATTTATAAAATTGACATTAGTGTATCATAATTATTTGTGTGAAAGCTAAAGATAGTGGGTATAACAATAAAGTAAACTTTCAGCTCAGAAGGATTTTCTTCATCCCTCACTTAAAGCACTTTGACCATCCTTGAAGTGTTAAAGTAGGGTTAATACGGAATAAAAGCATTTATATTTTAAATACATCAAAAAGGCAGAGTGGGGGAATTTTCTGAATAAGGAAGTTAAGTAAATCAAACGAAAAACTACTTGTTTTGCTATGCAATAAATTATATGTTTATTATAAGACTTTTTGATAGTAATCTTCTATTAAAAAGCATTTTTCAAAAGGAGGGGTATTATGTCAGATCACAGCTTTCAGTTATTAGCTATTATTATTTACATGGTCGCAATGGTAGTGATCGGATGGTATGCGTTTAAGAGAACATCTAACTTAAACGATTATATGCTTGGCGGGCGCGGACTTGGCCCTGCTGTAACTGCATTAAGTGCAGGAGCGGCTGATATGTCAGGCTGGTTATTAATGGGGTTACCAGGGGCAATTTATTTATCAGGAATGGTAGAGGCATGGATTGCCATTGGTTTAACAATCGGTGCTTATTTAAACTGGTTAGTTGTCGCACCTCGCTTGCGCGTTTATACGCAAGTTTCGAATGACTCGATTACGATTCCGAGTTATTTAGATAACCGTCTACGTGATAATACAAAATTAATTCGTATTGCATCAGGTATTATCATTTTAGTATTCTTTACGTTCTACGTATCGTCAGGTATGGTAGCAGGAGGAAAATTCTTTGATAGCTCTTTCGGCTATGATTATCATGTAGGCTTGCTTGTTGTTGTAGCTGTAACAGTAGGATACACATTATTCGGTGGATTTTTAGCTGTAAGTTACACGGACTTTTTACAAGGATTAATCATGTTTTTAGCACTAATTTCAGTACCGCTTTTCGGTATCTTTTACACAGGTGGTATTGGAGAAACAGTGGAAGCAATTAAATCTGTTAACCCAGAGCATTTAAACTTATTTGCGTCAACTGCTACGGTAGCGGGTGTCGTATCTTCACTTGCATGGGGCTTTGGTTATTTTGGTCAGCCACATATTATTGTGCGCTTTATGGCGATTAAATCTGTTAAAGAAACGAAGGAAGCGCGCCGTATCGGTATTGGCTGGATGATTTTAAGCTTAGCTGGTGCTATCGGAACAGCATTAGTTGGTGTTGCCTATTATCAGCAAAATGCGGCAACTCTAGGGGAATTAAAGGACGCAGAAACAGTATTTATCGTTATGGGTCAATTATTATTCCATCCATTCATTGCAGGTATTATGCTTGCTGCTATTTTAGCTGCAGTTATGAGTACGATTTCTTCACAATTAATCGTAACATCTTCTGCCCTTGTAGAGGATATTTACAAAGCATTATTTAATAAATCAGCGTCTGATAAGCATTATGTATTTATGGGACGTTTAGCCGTATTAGCTGTATCAGTTGTTGCTGTTATTTTAGCATGGAATCCGGAAAACTCTATTTTAAAATTAGTTTCATTTGCTTGGGCTGGGTTCGGTGCAGCGTTTGGACCTGTAATTTTATTATCTCTTTACTGGCGCAAGCTAACGAATATTGGTGCATTAGCGGCGATGATAGCGGGTGCTGTGACAGCGTTCGTATGGGGGAAAATTCCTGCATTATCAAGCGCTCTATATGAGATTGTACCAGGCTTCTTCGTCTGCTTAATCGTAGCAGTCGTTGTTTCTCTTGTAACATACAAGAAAGACCCTCAAATTGAAGCTGAGTTTGAGCAAACACTTGAATTACTGAAAAAAGAAAAATAGTAGAGGCGTTCAATTAGCTGTGTGGTTGCCGGCTAGTTGAACGTTTTTTTGTGAGATAAATTTGTGGATAACCTTTGTGCAAAATAATATTAAAGAGGTGTTAGGAATGCAATTCAATCATCGAAGAATCATTAAGTTGATTTTAAAAAATCATTACAATACACTAGAGCGATGGGGCTCCGCCGCAGTTTGTTTGCACTCTCGTTTACATTATTTTATTAACTTAGCGTAAGTGTGCCCATGACTCTATATTACATCCAGTGTTTCACCTTCATTTCTTTGTTGGGGTGGGGCTCTTTATTGATTTAATTAATCGAATAAAAATAATAATTATTAGTTTACCAATTATTATTGTTATAGGTAGTGAAGTTATAGAATATATGAAACCCCAAAGGATTCTACCTTTATAATTAATAGCTTGTAAATTTCCAATTTTAATAACGTCACTAATAATACCACCAATAATACTACTTGTTAAACCTATAGATAATACGCTTATCAAACTAATTTTCCATATTTCTATATTTTTCAAATTATCTAATTCTTTATTGTGGAAATAAGAACCTAAGAAACCAAAAACAATCATAGTTGGTATTAATAAAACATAATAAAGCCATTTATCTGTTGAAGATCCAATGGATACAGAAAGTATAGAAAGGATTAAAATAGATATTGTTATGGAAACCAATAGTCCAAAAATTAAACTTATTAAAATAGTATTAGCTTTTTTCATAGTAACCTCCCTCGTTTAATAATATATTTTATTATGTATAAAGACCTCTAAGCAATAAATTGCCTAGGGCTATTTTAGGTACTATCTTTTATAGTACACCAAAATTGACTTGTCTTTTTATCCCGTAAAAGCCCTACTGATTGAAGTTTTATTTTATTGAGATAATATTTATTTTACTAATCTTTTGACGTAAGACGGCATAAATTTTAGGTTGCAATATTCTAAAATTTCCTGTTAATTTATCTTTAGTTAATAGCTGTCTTTTCCGAAAAAGCCTCTTTTTAAAACTTTACAACATAATGGCTTTTCACATATTTGTTATGTTAGGATTAGGGCAACTAGGAGGAAGATTATGTCGATGAGAGAAATTGAAAGCATAGAAGAACGTGGAATATTAGTTGGTGTAAATTTAAAAAATGATGAGCATTTTGCTTATTCAATGGAGGAGCTTGCCAATTTAGCGGAGGCGTTGGATGTCGAAGTAGTAGGGAGCGTCACGCAAAATTTAGAGCGTGTTACGCCTTCTCACTATGTAGGGACAGGGAAGATTGAGGAAATACGGGCATTTTACGAGGAGGCGGATGCCAATATCATTATTTTTAATGATGAGCTATCGCCATCACAAATTCGCAACTTAGAGCGTGACCTCGAATGTAAAGTGATTGACCGTACAATGCTAATTCTCGATATTTTTAGTCGTCGTGCAAAAACAAAGGAAGCGCAAATGCAGGTAGAACTTGCGCAATTACAATATATGCTTCCTCGTTTAGTAGGCTTACATGCCTCTTTATCACGTCAAGGTGGTGGTACAGGAGGTGGCTTTAAAAACCGTGGTGCGGGGGAGACAAAACTAGAGCTTGACCGTCGAAAAATCGAGGACCAAATTGCTAAATTACGTCGTGATTTAGAGCATGTCAAGGCACAGCGTGAAACACAGCGCAAGCAACGACGCAAAAATGCCGTACCTGTCGTATCAATTGTTGGCTATACGAATGCTGGTAAATCTACAATTATGAACCAGTTATTAGCGAAAGTAGGGCAGCAGGAGGACAAGCAAGTATTTGAAAAAGATATGCTCTTTGCTACGTTAGATACTTCTGTACGCAATATTGAACTAGAGGACCATAAATCATTTTTACTAACAGATACAGTAGGCTTTGTTAGCAAGCTGCCGCATCATTTAGTGAAAGCCTTCCGTTCCACGCTTGAGGAGGCACGAGAGGCAGATTTACTATTACATGTTGTAGATGTATCAAATGAGGAATATCGCTTTATGATGGATGTGACAAATACAACCTTAAAAGAGGTTGGAGTAGAAGAAATCCCGACAATCTATGTCTACAACAAGTCAGACTTAGCGGGTGTGGAGTATCCATTAATGAGTGGAGATAATCTGTGGATTGCTGCAAAGGAGGGTACGGGCTTAGAAGAACTCCTGACAATGATTCGCGCACATATTTTTGCGGATTATATCGCATGTAAAATGCTCATCCCTTATGATGAAGGGGCAGTCGTTTCCTATCTAAATGAGCATGCGACAATTTTTAACACCGCATATGAGGAGCAAGGGACATTACTTAGCCTTGAGTTAAAGGAAGCAGACTACCAAAAGTATGCCAACTATGTAGTAGAATAATGAAATTACAAAAGAAAAGGGTGTCCAATAAGCCGGCTATGCACGACTTATTATTGGACACCCTCTTTAAATTTAAAGGAATACTTTTTGCCTTCTTAGTGCAATAAAAATGATAATTAATAATGTTGTTAAACCTTCAGCGACAGGGAAAGTCCACCAAATGGCCTGTGCGCCAAAAATTTGCGGTAAAAGCAGGAGCACTGGAATAAATAATATGAAGCTACGTAGTAGCATAATTATTGTCGCAAGGCGAATTTTTTCAATGGATTGGAAGAATTCTGCAAACACCATATTGACACCAAGGAATACATAGCCAATTGCAAACTGTGCGAAGCCTTGAATTGCCATATATTGTATTTGGGCCGTGCTATTATTGCCAAATACACTCATTAGCTGTGCTGGGAATAGCATAGCGATAATTGCTGTTAATAAACCAAAAATAATGGCTGTTTTAACCCCGATTTTCAGTAATGCAGCTAAGCGTTTCGTCAGTCTGGCACCATGATGATAGCTGACTAAAGGCTGTAGTGCCATCCCGATACCGAAAAATACTGTTAATAATACAGCATGAATATAATTCACCATCGCATAGGCTGTCACACCGTTTGAGCCTAAATAATGTAAAAATGTAATATTGAAAAGAATGATGATAAGCGCCATAGAGGCTTCAACGATAAAGCTTGGAAAGCCAATTGTCATAATTTTTTTCATTGTGCCAAAATGGAAGAAACGGCGTACGAACTTAAGTTCAGATTTCTTATTAAAAAAATGCAGAAACAATACAAGCATGCCGACAATTGTTGAAAGTGCTGTTGCTAAAGCACAGCCTTTGACGCCATAATCAAGCATAAAAATGAAAATATAGTTAAAAATAATATTTAGTACCGATGTTGTAATAAGTCCTACCATTGCGAGTTTCGGACTACCATCATTGCGAATGAAAATGCTTAATAAATTTTCAATTGTATAAAATAGACCAAACACTAAAATAATATGCAAATATTGTTGGACATAAGGATAAGTTGTATGGTCGGCTCCAAAAATATAAGCAACTTCCTTTAAATTCAGTAAAAGCAAAGCGATGATTGCTGTTACAATCGCAATCATCATCGTAAAAGAAAGCGTGAATACTTGATGTGCACGCTGTTTATTTCCTTCGCCGAGGGATATTGAAAAGAGCGTAGCACCGCCCATCCCAATCCAAAGAGAAATAGATAGTAAAACAGAAAAAATAGGAACCGCAATATTTACTCCTGCTAAAGCTGCTGCACCAACACCTCGGCTAACAAAAATGCCATCAACTAAAATATTGACTGACATAAGTAACATCCCTATCAATGCTGGGTATAAGTAAGAGAAAAATAATGGTCTTACGGGTCTTGTTTCGATTGCATTAATGGTAGTCATAGGAAATGACCTCCCTTATCAATCGCTTTTTCTCCTTTAATATTTAGCTCTCTAGTAAAGCTAGCTGTCAGTGGACCATACAAACAAATTGTTGTATGGCAATTTGTGGTGGGTGAAAATAAAAAATTACCTATAGTAAACATCCTATCAAAACCTTTCTATTTTGTTTCGTAAACAAATATAATGTATATAGTAACTATATAGTCAAGGAGGATGGAAATGTTTAATAAGAACGTAAAATACTTTACAACAGGTGAGTTTGCTAAAATATGCAAGGTCAATAAGCAAACGCTTATTTATTATGATCAAATTGGTTTGTTATCACCGGTGTTAAAGGATGACAAAGGGTATCGCTATTATTCCATTGCACAGTATGATTTTTTTAGTGTAATTGAGCTTTTAAAAACGCTTGGCATGTCTTTAAAAGATATTCAAAATTATTTAGCAGAGCAATCGCCTGAAACATTTTTAGCTTTAATGCATCAACAACAAGAAATTGTCGCTCATAAACGGCGGGAGCTAGAATTAATTGAAGAAATTATTAAAGTTAAAATTGCTACGCTTAAAGAAGCTGCTACTATTAGTTTTGATGATATTACAGTCGAGCATTATCCTGAGGCAATATTTTATTTAAGTAGGAATATAGAAAATGCCACAGAGGAGCAATTTGTCAAAGATGTTGCGGATTTTATCGATGAGTTAGACCGTTCCCAATTAGATACAGGCTACCCGATAGGAGGAATGACAAAGAGGGAGCAGGTACTTGCGGGCAATTATACAAATTATAGTCATTTATATATAGAGCAGCCTTCCCCGAGGGAGGGTCACCCATACTTTAAGGCAATTGCCGGGGATTTCCTTGTAGGGTACCATAAAGGGACGACAGCTACCTTGCATCAAACATACGAAAGATTATTTAAAGTGATGCATAAGCAAGGCTATGAATTGGGACAATACGTCTATGAGGAATATATTTATGATGCGGTTGTCAAAAAGCGTGAGGAGGACTATGTGACAAAAATTATGATGGAAATTACAGCTAGATATTGATTGCTTATCGGCGGGAAAAGTTATTTCGCAATAGGGAATATGGGGATTTTAATTATATTATCAAATAGTTTAAATAATAATTTATTTTCAGAATATATATAATATACGATATATAATCAAATTTCTAACAAAAAACATTATACTTGAAAAACAAATTCATATGCTTTAATGTAGTGAATTGAAGTTGTCTGATGATTGCAATTATGCTATTAATATTTTTGTTAGAAGTCTCCATCTCCATAGGTGGCGAGCTGCATGTCATCATTAAAGACATGTTTTCAGCGGGTAGCAGGACACTCACTGATAAAGAGGAACTCAGTCTAAGAGTGCCATGCTCTGCTTTAGCGACTGAGTAATCAACATCGTGTTGGCCTAAGCCTCCGGCGGATGTCACAGATTTTGAAAAGAGGCCTGCATGACACAGGTTAGTTAATCGTTGTCACATGACATGACGGTTTTCATCCATTTGCTCGGTAAAATCTGGACAAGAGTTAGTCGAGGCGCAATTGATTGTCAGAAACTTTAGAAACATTAAACGGAAGAAGGCATTTTATGTATAGTAAGGAAGAGATAGTTAAGTCTGTTCCGCAAAAAGGTTTCTTTGGACATCCTAAAGGTTTGTTTACATTATTCTTTACAGAGTTTTGGGAGCGCTTTTCTTATTATGGAATGCGTGCCATTTTAATCTTTTACATGTACTATGAGTTACATGAAGGCGGGCTTGGTTTAGATCGTGTCACAGCGAACTCGATTATGGCGATTTACGGATCGTTAGTTTATATGTCAGGCGTGATTGGCGGTTGGTTAGCTGACCGTGTTTGGGGAACAAGGAAAGCCGTATTTTATGGCGGTATTTTAATTATGCTAGGGCATATTATTTTATCATTCCCAGGGGCTTTAACCTCATTATTTATTTCGATGTTCTTTATCGTTATGGGGACAGGGTTATTAAAACCGAACGTATCAGCAGTTGTTGGTGATATGTATGCGCCAAACGATAATCGCCGCGATGCAGGTTTCAGTATTTTTGTTATGGGTATTAACATGGGAGCATTTATTGCGCCATTAATTGTTGGTGCTGTCTCTAAAAAATTGAATTTCCATTACGGCTTTGCGATTGCAGCTATCGGGATGTTACTTGGTTTAATCATGTTCTGGATGACTGCTAAGAAAAATTTAGGTCTAGCTGGCAGTGTACCAACAAATCCAATGGATAAAGAAGATAAGAAAAAAGCTATTCGCAATTTTGCAATAGGAATCGTAGTCATTATTGCACTTGGTGCTGTTGCATATGCAACAGATAATTTAACGGTTGCAGCATTTAGTTTATTAATTACAACGCTAGGAATTGCGTTGCCAACTGCATTCTTTATTATTATGTACCGCAGTCCAAAAACAACAGAAGATGAAAAATCACGTTTATTAGCATATATTCCGTTATTTGTTGCAGCGGTAATGTTCTGGGCGATTCAGGAGCAAGGTGCAACGATATTAGCTACATATGCCGATACACGCACAAACTTATTGGTGGGGAATTTCGAAATTCCAGCAGCATGGTTCCAATCTTTAAACCCATTATTCGTTATTGTGCTAGCACCTCTGTTTGCATTATTGTGGGTAAAATGGGGAGATAGAGGCCCGTCTACACCAATGAAATTTGTCTTTTCATTATTTTTCGCGGGTCTATCGTTTTTCGTAATGGTGATTCCATCTGTTTTATCTGGTGGTGAAACATTAATTAGCCCTTGGTGGTTAGTATTATCATTCTTCTTAGTAGTAGTTGGTGAAATGTTACTATCGCCTGTTGGTCTATCTGCAACAACAAAGCTAGCACCAGCGGCATTCGCAGCACAAACAATGTCATTATGGTTTTTAGCAAGTGCGGCAGCACAAGCGATTAATGCACAGCTTGTTCGCGTTTATGAAGTTGTGAGCGATGCCACTTATTTTGGTATGATTGGTGGGGCATCCATTGTTTTAGGCTTAGTTTTATTAATATGTACACCGCTTATTTCTAAAGCGATGCGCGGTGTGAAATAATTTTCTAAGATGGCGTCTGAAAAGTGTGCAAAGCACTGCTTTTCAGACGTTTTTTGCTTTACTAATAACCGTTTAAAAGGAATTATAGAATCTAGGCTATTTGAAATGCATAGCAGTAGTATATAATTAAATTTACAAAATATTAAGAAAAGGGGTATGATTTGTAGAAGGAAGCAGATAGGGGGACGAAACGGCCTATATTGTGGTGTATTCTGTAGAGCGACATATGATAAGCAATGAAGTATGACAAAGGGGGAAGAAGAAATATGTTGAAATCATTGACGATAAAGGAATTAACTACAATTGAGCAAATTGAGGAAGTGCGCAAGCTAGAATATGAAATTTGGGCTGTAAGTAGTATTACTGTTCATCAAACGATTGCGACGATTCGCAACGGTGGAATCGTGTTAGGTGCTTATTTAGGTGAGGAGCTAGTTGGTTTTAATTATAGCTGTCCGGGTTATATGGACAAACAGGTTTATTTGTACTCCCATATGCTAGGTGTGAAGCGTAATTATCGTGAGCAAGGGGTAGGCGAGTTATTAAAAATCTATTTAAAAGATATGGCGATTGAACGTGGTTACCGCAATTGTCGTTGGACATTTGATCCGCTAGAAGCACGCAGTGGATTTTTGAATTTTTCAAAACTACGTGGTCACAGTGATACGTATATTGAAAATTGCTATGGTGAAATGGAGGACGTATTCAATCGCGCACTATCAACCGACCGCTTATATGTAGAATGGCAGCTTGTTGATAATGATTATTTACGCTGGGATGCGAAAGTAGAGGAATTGCTAGACGAAGCAAAGCCAGTTGTTGACTGGAATTTGAATGTTGCAGGTCTACCAACGCTTGACTCGGAGCGTAAATTTCAAAAAGGGGAAACATTTATTCAAGATGCTTATTTATTGCCGATTCCAACTAATTTCCAAAAAATAAAAATCGAAAGCCCGGCTTTAGCAGAAGACTGGCGCTATAAAACACGTCACATTTTGCAGGAAATGTTCGAGCAAGGTTATAAAATAATTCATTTAATGAAGAAAGACGAGCAGATTAGTCATTATTTACTTGTGAAGCGTTCTTTATTTGCCCTGTGAATATTGTATTTTGAAGAACTTTGATATGTTCAAAAAATCTACATACTTTCAGAGGGGCTTACCTACTCCTTTATTAAAAATGATAGGGAATTTTTAAAAAACAATAAAGGAAAAGGGGGCGTCTGAAAAGCTATTTTGAGACGCCCTCTTTGTTATGAGTAGCTGTAGATAGCCAATTTCTTTTGTATATGGATATGAAAAATGAAAGGGATAAAATTATTTAGTTATATAGAATAAATATTATACATACCTGTAATTTTGCTCGGTTTTTATCACATATTATTGCTTTTTAAAAATAGAGAGTTTGATTTTCACTATTGGTAACTATATAATAATGGATGGAAAAATGATTCTCATTTTCAGTGAGAACAAAAATATAAATATAGAATAGTGGGAGAATGAAATGAGACTTTGGATGCTTGTAGTGGCAACCATCATCTTATCCTTTATATCACTATTTATCGGAGCTATCGACATTAAACCGTCTGATTTATTAGATTTGGATTCAGATAAAGCACAAATTTTCTTAATGAGTCGAGTGCCACGATTAATGGCGATTATTCTTGCAGGGGCAGGGATGGGGATTTCAGGTTTAATTATGCAAAGTTTAAGCCGTAATAAGTTCGTATCTCCGACGACATCGGGGACGCTGGACGCCGCTAAGCTAGGCATAGTTGTATCGATGGTGTTTTTCACAAGTGTTGGCTATATGGAGAAAATTATCTTCAGCTTTGCATTCGCACTTATCGGCATGATGATTTTCATGCGACTGCTTGAAAGCATTAAATTTAAGGATGTAATTTTTGTTCCGCTTATCGGAATTATGTACGGAAATATTATCGGAGCTATTTCAACATTTATTGCTTATGAGGCAGAAGTTCTGCAAAGTGTGGATACATTTTTTTTAGGAAGCTTTACACTTGTCGTATCAGGTCGCTATGAATTACTTTATGTAGCTGTACCAGCAATTATATTAGCTTATTTATATGCGAATAAATTCACTGTTGCTGGAATGGGCGAGGATTTCGCTAAAAACTTGGGATTAAGCTATCGCACTGTATTAAATTTAGGTTTAGTGATTGTAGCGATTATTTCAACAACAGTTGTACTAACGGTTGGGATTATTCCATTTCTAGGGTTAATCGTGCCTAATTTGGTTTCGTTATATTTAGGAGACAATTTAAGAAAAACGATTCCCCATACGATTTTTTTAGGCGCTGCATTTTTATTAATGTGTGATATTTTAAGCCGTCTTATCGTCTATCCTTTCGAAATACCAGTCAATACAACGGTTGCAGTAATTGGCAGTGCAATCTTCTTAGTGATGTTGTTTAGGGGGAAAGCATATGCGAAAAAATAGTACGAAACTCATAATCTTAGCAGTTATTGCGATTATTTGTATATTGTTATTTGCCTTTTATAATATTCAAGGCGGCTTTAGCTACGCCTTTCCGAAACGCTTAGAGCGCATCGCAGCAATGGTCATTACAGGTACAGCGATTGCTTACGCGACTGTCACATTCCAGACTGTTACACATAACCGTTTATTAACACCTTCTATGATGGGTGTTGACTCGATGTATGAAGTTGTGCAAACAATTATTTTCTTTACTGCTGGCTCTGCATCCATTTTTGTTGTAAGCCGCTATTTAAACTTCGGTTTATCAATTCTCGCGATGGTGCTATTCGCATTGATTTTATATCGCTTTCTATTCCGTGCCGATAAATACCCAATTTTCTTGCTGTTATTAGCAGGGATGATTATCGGAACGTTACTCGGTAGTTTAGTAACATTTTTGCAAGTGATTATTGACCCAATTGAATATGAAAGTTTACAAGCGCGTTTATTCGCCAGTTTTATGAATGTGAAAACGGAGCTTTTGCTTATTGCTGTAGTCATTTTAGGTGCAGCCTTTATTTACGGGTATCGCTTGTTACGCGATTTAGACGTAATGACACTAGGTCGTGAAAATGCGATGAATCTAGGAATTGATTACGATAAAATTGTATTAAAAGTATTAATTTTATCCTCTGTTTTAATTGCGACTTCTACAGCTCTTGTTGGTCCGATTACATTTTTAGGGTTAATCGTGTCGAACTTGGCATACCAATATTTTGCAACGTACAAGCATTCCGTATTAATTGTGGGGGCGAGTTTAATTAGTATTATCGCGCTTGTCGGTGGGCAATTCCTAGTACTTCATGTCTTTCATTTAAGCACGACGATAAGTGTCATTATAAACTTTGTCGGAGGTCTATACTTTATTTATCTAATACTGAAAGAAAGTAGGAGAGCAGCATGATTGAAATAAAAGGACTTTCTAAAAGCTTTGGAAAAAAGCCAGTCGTGGAAGATGTCACGTTAAAAATTCAACCGAAAGCCATCACATCATTTATCGGCCCTAACGGTGCAGGTAAATCAACATTATTATCAATGGTAAGCCGCTTACTTGCTGCCGATACTGGAGAAGTATTATTAGATCAAAACGATGTGAAAAAAATGAAATCAAATGATTTTGCGAAACGTGTAGCGATTTTACGTCAATCAAACCATTTAAACGTTCGTTTAACAGTGCGTGAGCTAGTGGCATTTGGTCGTTATCCATATTCAAAGGGGCGTCTTACAGCAGAGGACGAGGAGCATATTGATCGTGCGATTGAATATATGACATTAGGCGATATGCAGGACAAATTTTTAGATGAATTGTCAGGTGGTCAAAAGCAACGTGCCTTTATTTCAATGGTGATTGCGCAAGATACGGAGTACATTTTATTAGATGAGCCATTAAACAACTTAGATATGAAGCATTCCGTACAAATTATGAAGATTTTGCGAAAATTAGTAGACGAGCTAGGCAAAACAGTTGTCATTGTATTGCATGATATTAACTTTGCCTCGGTCTATTCTGACCGTATCGTAGCTTTAAAAAACGGACGACTTGTAAAAGATGGTCCAACACATGAAATCATTAACTCAGAAGCATTACGTGAAGTGTATGACATGCATATTCCTGTTCAAGACCAAGATGGCTGTCGTATTTGCGTCTATTTTAATTCTCATACTTAATTGTGTAAAAAATATCACTTATGCAGTGATTTTGTGAATTAAATGAGAATGAGTATTAATTTCAGAAAAACAATTGACAACATTAAACAGTTGGGGTAGACTAGTGATTGTTCAAATGAAAACGATTATCACTATCACTCAATGGTAGGCAAAATAGGAGGAAATAGTAGAAATGAAAAAATGGAAGTTTTTAGCTGTGCCAGCATTGGCATTAATGTTAGCAGCATGTGGTGCTGATGAGGAGTCCTCAAAAGACGAAACAAACAACCAAGCTGCGACAGGACAAACTGAGGAAACTGAAAATACAGAAACTGTGGAAGCTTCTGCATTCCCAATGACAGTATCTTCTTTATCAGCAGGTCGTGAAACAGAAGATGGTAAATCAGTTGCCTTCGAAGATGTAACATTTGAAGAAATGCCTAAAAATATTATCGTATTCGATTACGGTTTCTTAGATACATTAGATGCTTTAGGTGTTGAAGGTATTGTTGGTATCGCTGCAAACGGCGGTAAAGGAAATATCCCAACACATATTAAAGAAAAATATGTTACGGATTCAGTAGCAGACGTTGGTTCTTTAAAAGCAATTGACTTTGAAAAAGTAGCAGCTACTAACCCAGATGCAATTTTCATTTCTGGTCGCCAATCTACATTCTATGAAGAGTTAAAAGAAATTACACCAAACGTAGTATTCATTGGTTCTGATAACGAAAACTATGTGAACGGTGTATTCGAAACAGTAGATTTAGCTGCTAAAATCTTCGACAAAGAAGAAAAAGCGGAAGAGTTAAAGGCAAACTTACAAGCTAAAGTTGATGCTGTGAAAGAAAAAGCCGCTGGCTATGAGAATGCTTTAGTAGCAATGTACAATGACAAAAAAATCTCTGGTTTCGATAATGGTCCAGAATCTCGTTTTGCATACGTGTACAATGACTTCGGTTTTAAACCAGTTACAACTGACATTAAATCATCTTCACACGGTTCGGATTTCTCTTATGAGTCAATCCTTTCTGTTGACCCAGAAGTATTATTAATTGTTGACCGTACAGCTTCTGATGTAGAAACAATTAAAGCTGATATCGAAAATGACATTATCAAACAAACTCGTGCTTACAAAGAAGGTAAAATCGTTTACCTTGATGGTGTAAACTGGTACTTCTCTTCTAACGGTGTAACGACTGAGTCAGACAAGTTAGATGAAATCTTAAATGAATTAAACTAATAATAAGCGTCCAAAAAGCCTTGCAGTAGCTGGCATTTTGGACGCTTTCTTTTTGATTTTAGCAAGACATTAAAAAAGCCTATCCCACATTACTGCTAAACCTAATGTCTACTACAAAGGAAGCCTTCTACACTACCTCAAGCAATCACTTTACTCCAACACCAAACAAAGCGCGAAACCGGTAGGCAACCGCACGGCATGTTGGAGGAACTAATTTTGCCCCCATATTAAAGAGCTCCACCACGCTGCACTTTCACCAAATCCCAATCCCGCTAAAGCCAATGTCTACTAAATTTTCAAAGGAAGCCATCTCCACTACCTCAAGCCACCACTTTACTCCAACACCAAACAAAGCGCGAAACTAGCCGGCAACGGCATGGCTAGTTTCGCGCCTTCCCTATTTCACATTTGGATAAATCATTGTTGCTGGGTCGACATATTCGTCAAACTGTTCTTCTGTTAATAAGCCAGTGGCAATAGCAGCTTCTTTTAATGTTGTGCCTTCCTGATGAGCCTTTTTGGCGATTTTTGCTGCGTTTTCATAGCCGATATAAGGATTTAATGCTGTGACAAGCATTAAAGAGTTTTCTAAATTATGCTGTAGCACTTCTAGGTTTGGTTCGATGCCTTCAGCGCAATGATTGTTGAAGGATTTCATGGCGTCTGCTAGTAGCTGTGTCGATTGTAGGAAATTATATAAAATAACAGGCTTAAAGACATTTAACTCAAAATTTCCTTGTGAGGCAGCAAAGGCTATAGTTGCATCATTACCAACAATTTGTGTGACAACCATTGTTAATGCCTCGCTTTGTGTTGGATTGACTTTACCGGGCATAATAGATGAGCCCGGCTCGTTTTCTGGAATAGTAATTTCTCCAATCCCTGAGCGTGGTCCACTCGCTAGCCAGCGTACATCATTGGCAATTTTCATTAAATCTACAGCGAGTGCCTTCAATGCGCCGTGTGCAACAACAGCTTCATCATGGCTTGTTAAGGCATGGAATTTATTTGCAGCAGATATAAATGTTCGGTTTGTTAATTGACTAATCTCCGTCGCTACACGCTCACCGAATTCTGGATGCGCATTAATACCTGTACCAACTGCTGTACCGCCGATAGCCAGTTCCTTCATGTATTGAATGTTGTGTTGAATCATATGCTCGGATTTTTCAAGCATCGCTACCCATCCACTAATTTCTTGACCTAATGTTAAAGGAGTAGCGTCCTGTAAATGAGTGCGTCCGATTTTAATAATATCTTTAAATTGCTCCGCCTTATTTGCAAGTGTTGTTTTTAATAGGCGTAGACGAGGTAGTAAATAATCTTCTACTTTTAAAACAGCCGCGATATGTAGTGCTGTTGGGAAAGTATCATTTGAGCTTTGTGATTTATTAACATCATCATTCGGGTGAATAATAGCGCCTTCATCAGTCTCTTCTAATAGTTGATTTGCTCGATTGGCAATAACCTCATTGACGTTCATATTCGTTTGTGTTCCACTACCTGTTTGCCAAACAACAAGTGGAAATTGGTCATCCCATTGACCATATAAAATTTCGTCGGCAACTTGTCGAATTGTTTGTGCTTTTATAGGAGAGAGTTTGCCAAGCTGCTCATTGACAGTAGCTGCACTTTTTTTCAGAATTGTCATTGCTTGAATAAGTTCAATCGGCATCTGTTCCGTACCGATTTGGAAATTCTCTTTACTGCGCTGTGTTTGCGCCCCCCATAACTTGTTTGCAGGTACTTTAATTTCTCCCATTGTATCTCTCTCAATACGGTAATCCATTTAAAACATCTCCTTAAATAATAATGTGGTATTAAATATTCTTTTCCCAATTGTGATGGAAAGAAACATTACAGTCTAAGTTTTTTCAGATAACTTAAGCCTATATGCGAAAATCTTGCGCCCATCGCCGACCTCGTCGTAAAGGAGCCGTCTAATAATGGTTTTAAGACGACTCCCAACATATTATTGAAATAACTCTGGATACATTTCTTTGGCTAGTATTTCCATGCCATCGATTGTATTGTAGCCATAGCCAAACATATAGTTGTAATCAACGATATAAATCTGTTTATTTTGGATGGCTTTCATACTAGATAGTTTTGGATTTTCATAAATAGCATCTCGTACTTTTGTTAAGTCTGAGCCATCCCAGTTAGGTAATATTAAAACATCAGGATTAGTAGCTATTAATGTTTCAAGATTTATATTACCTGTTTCCTCTTTAAAAACATTGTCCAATTTAATCATATTAAAGGCATCATGGAAAAATGTTTCGCCGTTAGCTGGCCAAACATACAAATCATCTGGGTCATTCGTATGCATGTAAGCAAAAGTTTTATGTTCTGTAATGCTTTCTAAGCTTTTTGCAATAAATTGTTGCTTTTCTTTTAATTCATCAATAAAGCTTTGTGCCTTGTCTTGCACATTGAAAATTTCACCTAGATTTTCGATGTCCTTATAAATCGAAGCATACGTGCCACCTGTAACAGACGATTCTAATACATATGTTTTAACACCCATAGCGTTTAATGAATCGACTGTGCCAACACCCCAATCGGCATTGTCAAATAATCCACCTCGTCCAAACACTAAGTCAGGATTTGTGCCTAGTGTCACCTCTTTGCCGACATAGCCATCACTTAAAATCGGTAACTTCGCATATTCGTCAGCAACAGTAGTGTCTGGTGCACCGAAATCTGCTCCAACACCAACGATTTTATCGCCTAATCCTAGATGTAATAATAGTTCCGCGGCTGGGCGAGTATTTGCCATAATGCGCTCTGGTGCCTTATCGAATACTTGCTCCTTTTTCGACCAAGCATCGCCACCCTCAGGTTTTGCAAAGTTTTCAATTGTAAGCGGGTAGTGTGCCTCGCTTGCTGTGCCCTCTGTTTTTTGTTCCGTTGAATTGCCACATGCTGCTAGCAATAGCATTGTAGCTAAACCAATTGCTAATAATGATTTCTTTTTCATAATGCTCCTCCTAAGCCATAAGCAAATCCCAATCCCTTTGTCACAGGATTAATGTATGTTTGGCATTGTATATGATATAAAGCTTCAATTGTCGTTGGTGTTAATACTTCCGCGGGTGTACCATGAGCATAGATTTCACCATCTTTGACTGCATAAATGTAATCGCAATAATTTGCTGCCATCTCTAAATCGTGCAGAGCGGCGAGCACTCCGATATTTAATTCCTTCACACATGACAGTATTTCAAGCTGATAACGAATATCTAAATGATTCGTTGGCTCGTCTAAAATCATAAATTTAGGCTGCTGCGCAATTGTTCTTGCTAAAATGACACGCTGTTTTTCACCGCCTGACAGGGAGAGAAAACTACGTTCTTTATAAGCTTGAAGATTTGTGCGTGTCAAAGCCTCCTCTACAATTTCAAAATCTGAAGCTGTATCGGATTCAAGTATTTTTTTATGTGGCGTTCTGCCTAGCATGACCATTTGATGAACCGATAAATCAAAGTGCATTTCGTTAAATTGCCCTACTACACCTAGCTGCTGTGACACTTTTTTTTCAGATGATTTTAAAACATTCAAATCATCTAAAAACACGGTTCCCTGCTGTGGGGCTAAACTTTTATAAATACTTTTAAGCAAGGTAGATTTTCCGCAGCCATTCGGACCAATTAGACCAACGAATTGCTTCTTTTTCACGATGACCGAAATATTTTTGACAATGTCCTTTTTTCCGATTGAGACGGCAATATTTTGTGCTGTTAGTTCCATCATTTACCCTCCAAAATTGTAGCCTTTTTTGATAATCATATAAATGAACAGTGGTGAACCGATAACAGACGTAATAATACCGATGGGTAGCTCAACATTTGTAATAAGGGTTCTTGATAATATATCAGCCCATATCATAAATAACCCGCCTAATAATAATGTGCCGAGCATAAGTCGTTTATGGTCAGCGCCAAAAATGCCACGTGCAATATGCGGAATAATCAATCCAACAAAGCCAATCATTCCCGCATAGGCGACCATTGTCCCTGTAACGAGTGCAGCAAGCACCATATAAAGCTTGCGAAAAACACTTAAATTGATACCTAGTGTAATCGCCGATTCATCACCGAGTAGCATCGTGTTTAAAATGCGATGTTGGAACAGGAAAAAGGCTGCTCCAAGTACAACGATAAACGCTAAAATCGGTGTTTTCTCCCAGCTAGCAGAGGCTAGGCTTCCCATAGACCAGAAAGTAATTGTTTTAATTCCTTCTGCATTATTCGCAAAAAATATGATTAAGCTAGAAAAGGAGCTACATAGAGCACCTATGACTACCCCTGATAAGACAAGTTTTACAGATGTTGCTTTACCACCAATACTTGATAACAATAAAACTGCCATTGAAGTGATGATGGCCCCTGTAAACGCACCAAATGCTACACCAAATTGAGCAAGTAATGCATTACTGCCAAAGCCTACAAGGATAGCAAAGGTAGCCCCTAATGAAGCGCCAGAGGAAATTCCGAGTATGTATGGGTCGGCAAGGGGGTTTTGTACAACCGCCTGCATCACAGCGCCACACAAGGCAAGTCCAACGCCAATAAGTAAGGAAAAAATAATGCGCGGCATTCTCACTTGCAAAATAATATTCAAATAGGATTCATTTTGCGTTAGCTCAAGGGAGCCTAGTTTGCCGTTTGTTAAAGTGTGTAAAAGTATATCCATTGATTGTTTAAATGGTATACTCACTTGCCCAATCGATAAGGAGAAAATAGCTGACAGTATAATGGCACAAATTAATAGCAAAATAAATATATAATAGAGTTTGCTAGTACTTGTCCGCTTTAAAGCTCGTGTATTCAAAAAGTATCTCACCTCGACTTTTACTGATAATGATTATCATTATCGACTAATTCATTCTAATTGATATTGCTAAAAAAAACAATATGATTTTTTTATGACAATAAAGTGAAACCTCAATCAGTGGATGCTTACTGCCCGTTAATGTGGGATAAAAAGCGTTGAAACATCTTATTTTTCTTAGCATAATAAAATGATGGAGTAGCTTGAAGATTATCTGTGATGGATTAGCTCAAAATAGTGACAGAAGGCGATTTATCCGTATATGTTAATATAGATAGTGCTATTTCTATGACGATATGAAATGGTTTGAAGAAGGGGATATGCACATGTTCGTTCAAATGAAGCGCTTTATTGTAACGGCGGGGAATTCATATAAAGTAATCGAACGCTTTGTACGTAAGCAAGATGAGAGGCCATCTTGTATGGAGCGGCAACAAGGCTTTCTAAGTCGAGAATTGTATGTGAAAAAATTGGATATCAGTCGAGAAGAGGTTATAGTGCTTATTTACTGGGCATCAGAGGAACAATGGGGAAAGTATAATGTGGATGATAAGTCAGAATTAGAGCAAGCTGCATTTGAGCAGGTAGATTATATTATTGAATGTATCTATACTAACTATCGAGTCAGATAAATTGGATGATTTGAGAGGATTAGGATAATTTAAAAGGGTGGAGTACAGATGAAAAAATGGATTTATGGCTTAGCAATCGTTACTTTAAGCTTATTTATTATGCTACGATTCACATACGAAACGCCGTCTTTCATCAATTTCGATGATAAGTGGGCGCAGCTACTTCGTGGCAATGAACTACTTATTTTTTTCCATTACATTGGTGAGCCAATTTTTGTTGTCATTGTAGCGTTAATTCTTGTTATTTGGCAATGGAGGAAGGGCAATTACGATGGGGTTGCCTTTATTGTGCTAACAATTGCAGTAGGCAATGTTTTGAATCAGTTATTAAAAAAATGGATTGAGCGTCCCCGTCCAGATATGGTAGACCAGCTTTTGTCCTTCAGCTTTCCATCAGGACATTCAATGACGGGCGCTTTATATTTATTAACTATTGCTTACTTGCTATCAGAGGGGCTGAATCGTAGTAAGAAAGCCTTGCTAATTTGGGCAGTCGCATTAATTTTAATATGTTTAATCGGTTTATCTCGCATTGCTGAGAGTCGGCATTTTGCTACGGATGTATTGGCAGGCTGGAGCATGGGCTATACATGGTTTATCGTCTGTATGCTGTGGTATGAGCGCAGGAAGCGCGCTAAACTTTAGAACCAAAGTTGTAGTGATTGCGGAATAGCATCAAAAGAGTGATATAAATATGCAAAAGGAAAATTCGCATATAAAAAGGACTTAGCTTTCAAAAAGAACTGAGTCCTTTTTTCGTTGGTGCAGCATTCGAATTTTAATTATTATTCAATTTCCAATGCTACTACATAGGTAGCTATGTTATCTCCCCAAGTTCCTGCTATTTCAATTATATATTTTCCTTTTTCTTTTATTTCTCCAAATGAATTGTATGTTTTAATTATATTGCTACTGTTCCATAGTCTTATTTCATACTGTGTTGGTTCTATTTCGAAATCTAGCTTTATAGGCTGCGATAGATTAACTTTAGTCCCTTGTTCAATATTTACCATTTCGGTAGGAGGTGCGTGGTCTGCTTGAACAGTTACTTGTTGTCCTGTGCTTTTATCAAAATAGCTCCAAGCATAAGTTCCTCTATGAGTTGTAATTTCAATTTCTTCGATTGTTAGTTTTAAAGCGGGTGGAGCTTCCTCATAATTTGTAGCTTTGGACAAATTTACACTATCGCATCCTATTAGTACAAGTAACAGCGAAAAAAACATTCCAATCCGAATTAAAATATTCATATATATCTCTCCTTTATATATTAGTCGTAATTATAAAAATAAAGTTACTTTATTTTGTATTTGATGGAAAGTTGAATAAGCCCATAAAATATTTCCTAGTAAAATAAAGTTGCGTAAAGGAAACTGCTTGCGTATAATACGATTAACTTAGTAAAGTGAGGAAATATTTATGGACGGAAATGTATTATTGGCACTTGGCTTAACATTGTTTGCAGGGCTAGCAACAGGAGTAGGTAGTTTAATAGCGTTTTTTACATCAAGAACAAATACGAAATTTTTATCTGCCGCCCTTGGATTTTCTGCAGGGGTGATGATTTATGTATCGCTTGTTGAAATTTTTGTAAAGGCGAAAGATGCTTTGACGACAGCACTCGGTGCAACAAATGGTTATTGGATGACACTGGTCGGCTTTTTCGGGGGAATGATTTTTATCGCCCTTATTGATAAATTTATTCCAAAGAAAAATAATCCGCATGAAGTGCGTACGGTTGAAGATGTAAATGCTATTGAAAGCAAGCCGCTTGCAGATGCAGATAAACTAATGAAAATGGGGACTTTTACCGCACTTGCCATTGCTATTCATAACTTTCCAGAAGGTATTGCCACATTTATGTCAGCATTACAGGACCCGAATTTAGGAATTGCAATTGCGATTGCTGTTGCAATTCATAATATTCCAGAAGGTATCGCCGTTGCAGTGCCGATATTCTTTGCTACAGGTATTCGAATGAAAGCCTTCCGCTTGTCTTTACTATCTGGCTTAGCAGAGCCTATTGGGGCACTTGTTGCTTATTTAATTTTAATGCCATTTTTAAATGATGTTATGTTTGGTGTTGTATTTGCTGGCGTGGCAGGGATTATGGTATTTATCTCATTAGATGAGCTATTACCAGCAGCTAAAAAATATGATGAAACGCATATTTCTATTTATGGCTTAGTTGCGGGCATGGCTGTAATGGCAATTAGCTTAGTGTTGTTAACGTAGATAAAAAAGCGCAGGAAATCTATTGTAAAACATTGATTTCCTGCGCTTTTTATGCCTCAAATATAAATATCTCGTTCCCAAAAACGTTGCTTGGCGATATTTTGGATAAATTGCTGTGAGAAGTTTGGATTCGCTGTGGCAAAAAGAATACCCTCACTTGCTTTGGCACGCGTAGCATTAAAATATGGGACGCCTGTTGTGGCGATGCCAATAGGTTTATAGTTTTGATAAACTTGGCGAATAAAAGCTGTCATATCGCTATTAAATTTCGCTTGATTAGCTGCTGTTCCACCAACAACATATAGTGCGTCGTAAAGGACAGGCGATGTTGTTAAAAAGGTCGCATCCACTTCGAAAGTTTGCCCATTTGCTGCCCTCACTGGTTCAAAAGTTTCTGCAATAATTTGATAGCGTACGCCATAACGCTTAAATTCCTTCACCACTTGCTCTAGCTCCTGCGCATTAAATTGATTGCCGATAATAATAGCTACGCGCAATGTTTGGGGAACGAATATCGTATTTTGTTGACTAAGGGCAGGTGAAGATGCAGTTACATCAATTTGCTGCTGTGTTGGTTTATTTACCGCTAGCCGTTCAGCAAGCGTGGTTGCCAGTGTATAGTCAATGTTAGCAAGCATATTGACTACATTCTGTCTAATACTGCGGACATTTACCTTGCCTACCTCGAAGGAAAAAGCATCTACAATATGCTTTTTTTCCGGTGGTGACATACTGTTCCAGAAAAGTCGTGCTTGCGAAAAGAAATCATCAAAGGACTTACTACGTCCTTGAATGACACGTCCCTCTACTTTTTCTGGAAAATGAACATATCCTCCTTCAGCAGCAGTGCTTGTTGCAGGTGTATTATCAGCTAATGAGTTTTTATGGTAACTCACTTGACCAACATTAATCATTTGTCGGCTAAAGCCATTACGCTGGTTGTTATGGAAAGGACAAAGAGGACGATTAATCGGTATTTCAGTAAAGTTAGGGCCGCCTAGACGTAATAATTGTGTATCTAAATAAGAAAACAGACGACCTTGTAGTAGCGGGTCATTTGAGAAATCGATACCAGGTACGACATTGCCTGGATGAAAGGCTACTTGCTCTGTTTCAGCAAAGACATTATCCACATTGCGATTTAATGTAAGTTTACCAATCCTTTTAACTGGAATAAGCTCTTCTGGCCAAAGCTTTGTCGCATCAAGTATATCAAAATCATACTTAAATTCATCTGCTGGATCGAGCATTTGCACACCTAATTCATATTCAGGGTAAAAGCCTGCTTCAATAGCTTCCCATAAATCGCGACGCTGAAAATCAGGGTCTGCACCACCAATTTTTTGCGCCTCGTCCCAAATTAGTGAATGCACACCGAGAACGGGTTTCCAGTGGAATTTAATAAATTTGCTATGACCAGCCGCATTGACAAAGCGGAATGTATTAACTCCAAAACCTTCCATCATACGGTAGTTTTTAGGTATTGCTCTATCAGACATTATCCACATCACCATATGAGCAGCTTCTTGATTACTCGTGACAAAGTCCCAAAATGTATCATGCGCAGAAGAGGCTTGTGGCATTTCATTATGTGGCTCTGGTTTTAATGCATGAATAATATCAGGGAATTTTATAGCGTCTTGGATAAAGAACACCGGGATATTGTTGCCGACCAAATCAAAATTGCCTTCCTCTGTATAAAACTTCACCGCAAAACCGCGCACATCACGCGCTGTATCGTTAGAGCCTGAGCTACCAACGACATTCGAAAAGCGCACAAAAACAGGCGTTTTTGTGCCAGCCTTTTGCAAGAAATGTGCTCTTGTAAATTCAGACATGGATTCATACAGTTCAAATTCCCCATGAGCTGCATAACCTCTCGCATGAACGACTCTTTCTGGAATGCGCTCATGGTCAAAATGCGTAATCTTTTCACGAAAATGAAAGTCCTCCATCAACGTAGGACCGCGTAACCCCGCCTTCAAAGATTCTTCATCATTGGACACTCGCACCCGCTGATTCGTCGTCATCCTTGTGCCATCATTATTTACTTTGTAGGCATCGAGCTGCTCTAGCTTTTTGTTTTCGTTGTTGTCGTTAGTATTGTCTTTCATAAAATCCTCCTTTTAAAGCTTTGTACAGCGTATGAGGGGGTGAAAGAAAATATGAAGTAGGGTGTCAGGCACGCAAACAATTCTGAAAATTGAATACAATTTAGCAAAAAAAAGCCTAAGTTATGTTTTGATGTTTCAACATAGCTTAGGTCGCTAGCCTTATTTAAGAGTATTTATATTAACTAGCTGAGGTTGTGTTTTCAGAGGCTGCTGTGAAGGCTTCATTAATATGCTTAGCATTTTCGATTTCGTCGACTACAGCTACTGCAAAATCAGCTTGGCTAATATAGCTGTTATGCTGGGAGTTCATTAGTAAATAGTCATGACCTGTAATATAGTGACCTGTACGTGGACCTTCCGCATCAAACATGAGGGCAGGGCAAATAAAGCTCCATGATATAGAGGATTGTTGCAACTGCTGTAAATTTTGCAGTTGATATTTAGCGGCAGCTGTTAGTTGTGCCGGGTATTCCTCACTGTCGAGCAGCCGTAATATTTTCTCTTTATTGGTAAATAGACAGCCAGAGCTACCGATATCTAATAATCGTGTTTGCGATGGCTGCAAAATAGATATTAAATGCTTACCTGCTTCTACATACAAATGCTCTTCGCCACTTTTGGGGGCAAAGGCATTAACGATGCAGTCGAATGCTTCGATATCAGCCGTTGTTAGCTCGAACAAATCTTTTTCGAGCGTTTGTACATCTTCCTTTAAAGTGGCTTGGTTGCGTACTATTGCTGTTGCATCGTGCTCTCTCATAATTGACTCTCTTAATATATTACTGCCAGCTTGACCGGCAGCTCCAATAACTGCGATTTTCATTAACATTTCCCCTTTCTCCAATCAAGTGATAGTACTATACCCAATTTATCAAAAAAGTATGCATAGATTTAGTAGAGTAAGGTTTAATGGAGCTTTGACAGGAACATGGAATAGAACGCAGAAAACGTAGAATAAATGGAGTTGTCCGAAAAGTCCATTTTGTTTTGCCACCGCATTGAAATAAAGGTTTTCATCGCTTCCCTTTTACTGAAGGATAACGCTGCTAAAGTTAATGTTCCTCCCATTTTTAAAAGAGGCGTTTTCTGTTTATAGGAATCAACATTTTGTGAAACATCATTGCTACTGTCCAAAATGCCGGCTATGCAAGGCTTTTTGGACAGCCTCTATAGCTTGGAAGTTATGAAACTACAAAAAAATGGGGATGTCCCGAAGGCGGTGTATTGCCTACATTTGGGACGCCCCCTTGCAAATTATAATGGTGTAATCGTACTTCCCTTTTTAGCTGCTGTCGTTAAAACGATACGATGCTCAGGGAATTGCTTTTGCATGCTGACAACAAATTCGTCAGCAAGTGTTGGCGGTATAATTGAAATAAGCGTTGGGCCAGCGCCACTTAATGCTGTGCCGTATGCGCCAGCTTGTTTAGCTGCTTGGCGAATCTCCATGTAGCTAGGAATTAGCTGTGCGCGGAAAGGTTCGTGGAATAAATCGGATTCCATATAGCGACCGATTCGCTCGTAATCTTTAGCAATAAGCGAGGCGGCAAGCATATTTGCAGCAGCACTTGCCTTTACTGCATAAGAACGCTCTAGCTGAGTAGGAAGGACGCTCCGTGCCTTTGCTGTTTTTAATTCTACATTTGGAATAAATAGCACGAAAGCCACATCCATATTTTGTACATGAATCGTATCAACTATATTATCCTCTGTCATAGAGGAAATCGTTAAGCCACCTAAAACAGAGGCTGTGGCATTGTCAGGATGCCCTTCAATTTGTGATGAAATATTGAGTTTATCTTGTATTGTAAGCTTTAAATTACATAGCAAATTAGCTAGCTCGATTCCTGCAACGATAGCTGCTGCGCTACTACCAACGCCACGAGCCAAAGGTAACTCGCTTGTCATTACGACATGACAGCCCGGTAATTCCTTATCGTAGTGCTCAGCCACTTGCTTGGCAATTTGATAGATTAAATGATTTTCTACTGTTGTATCTGCTGGTACATGTTCACCTTGATGGACAAATTCCCACTCTTTCTGCGGGATTGCTTGCAATGTTAAATAAAGTGACAAACCGAGCCCGATAGAATCAAAGCCGGGTCCTAGATTTGCTGTACTGCCAGGAACTTTAATTTGCCAACTCATAGTGTTCCCTCAATATATGCGCGAATTTCTTCTTCATCGTTTTTCAACGATACTAAGTCTACTGTTGAGACGCTCATTGCAGTATCTGGGTCTTTCAAGCCGTTACCAGTAAAAATAGTGACGACTTGACTACCTTGTGGAATAAGACCTGCCTTCACCGATTTTATCACGCCTGCAAGGGAAGCGGCTGAACCAGGTTCAACGAAAATACCTTCCTTACCAGCGATTAATTTATAAGCAGCTAAAATTTCTTCATCTGTTACAGAATCAATAATACCACCTGACTCGTCTCGTGCTGCCTCTGCTAATTTCCAGCTAGCAGGATTGCCAATACGTATAGCTGTTGCAACTGTTTCGGGAGTAGCAATTGGCTCACCTTTCGTAATTGCTGCAGAACCTTCAGCTTCAAAGCCAAGCACCTTTGGTAGACCTGAGTTTTTTGCTTCATTATAATCTTTAAAGCCCTTCCAATAGGCGGAAATATTTCCTGCATTGCCGACAGGAATACATAAGAAATCTGGTGCTTTTCCAAGTGCATCAACAATTTCAAAAGAAGCCGTTTTTTGCCCTTCAATACGGTATGGATTGACTGAATTAACGAGGGCAACAGGTGTCGTTTCGCTAATGCGACGTACGATATTTAAAGCATCGTCAAAGTTGCCGTCAATTTCAATAATTTTTGCGCCGTACATTGTTGCTTGTGCTAGTTTACCAAGAGCTACTTTTCCTTTAGGGATAACTACAACAGAGTTGATACCTGCGCGTGTCGCATAGGCAGCAGCAGCAGCGGATGTATTACCGGTAGAGGCACAAATAACGCATTTTGCGCCATCTTCAACGGCTTTAGCAACAGCAAACACCATGCCACGATCTTTAAAGGAGCCTGTTGGGTTCGCACCTTCGATTTTTCCATATAACTCAATACCTAACTCTTTTGATAAATGAACTAAATGCACTAATGGCGTATTTCCTTCATTTAAAGTTAAAGCAGGTGTTTTTTCAGTAACAGGTAAATATTGCTTATATTCTTCAATTAAACCTTTCCACATATCAAACATGACTCCTTTTGTTCTTTCTGAAAGAACAGTTGTTTTTGTATACAAGACATTGTAAACCTCTAGCTCTATCATTTCAATAGTAAAACAACAATTTAATTTAAACAATATTGTCACAATTAAAAAATAGGTGTATAGTATACATGCTTATACAAGTGTAAAGACAGGTGGTTATATTATGGCAAAACAGCAAGAAATGCAAATTTCACGCAATAAATTACTTGGTGTAGCAGGTGTTGGATGGATGTTTGATGCAATGGATGTCGGCATTTTATCCTTTGTCATTGCTGCACTCGCAATAGACTGGGGTTTAAACCCTGCACAAATGGGCTTGATTGGTAGTATCAACTCGATTGGAATGGCAGTAGGTGCGCTTATGTTTGGTGTACTTGCTGACAAAGTAGGGCGTAAAAAAGTGTTTATGTGGACACTTATATTGTTTTCGGTTGCAAGCGGACTATCTGCGTTAACGACAACGCTAGTATTATTTTTGATTTTGCGCTTTTTCGTTGGAATGGGGCTCGGAGGAGAGCTACCAGTTGCTTCGACACTCGTTTCTGAAAGCGTTGAAACAAAGGAGCGCGGTCGCGTTGTTGTGTTGTTAGAGAGCTTTTGGGCAGGTGGCTGGCTACTAGCTGCAATCATTTCTTATTTCGTTATTCCAGCGACATTCTGGCCAATTGAAGGCTGGCGTGTTGCGCTTATTATTACTGCTTTACCAGCATTTTATGCGATTTATATTCGCATGAAGCTACCTGATTCTCCGCAGTTTACAGCGAAGGTAGAGGCTAAAAAGCGTTCTGTCTTGCAAAATATTCGCGAAGTATGGTCAAAGCCATATGCACGTTCAACATTTATGTTATGGGTGCTATGGTTCGCAGTTGTATTTTCATATTATGGAATGTTTTTATGGTTGCCAAGCGTAATGGTTGGGAAGGGCTTCGATTTAATTTCCAGCTTTAAGTATGTGTTAATTATGACGCTAGCGCAGTTACCAGGTTACTTTACTGCAGCTTGGTTTATTGAGAAGCTCGGACGTAAATTTGTACTTGTAACATATTTAATCGGAACAGCAGCAAGTGCTTTTGTCTTTGGAAATGCAGAATCTGTAACTATTTTACTTGTATCAGGGATGCTACTATCATTCTTTAATTTAGGAGCATGGGGAGCATTATATGCTTACACACCGGAACAGTATCCAGCGATTATTCGTGGTACAGGGACAGGTATGGCGGCAGCAGTAGGGCGTGTAGGTGGTATTTTCGGTCCACTCTTAGTAGGGTCATTAATAACAAAAGGCTATGACATTGGTTCGGTTTTTGCGATTTTCTGTGTCGCAATTTTAATTGGAGTATTAGCAGTGTTATTTTTAGGTAAGGAAACAAAGCAGTTGGAATTAGAATAGAGGTAATATCTGAAGATATAGCAAGATAATTGTGTTGCAAAACAACTATCTCTGAAGCAAACTAGTTTAATAGAAGTTTGGGCTGGGGCTGTCTAAATAGGCGGTCCCTTCTTTTATGCAACGAAAGTTCCCCGGAGAAACGCCGCTAAATTCCATGTTTATCACGTCTTCAAAGCAATCTAATATTATTTTAAACAGCCATAATTTTATTTTCTTTTAGCGATGTTCTTTGCGACGAGTAACCGCAGGAGCCAATTTTTTGTCCAAAGACAGGAATTCAGTCTAAGAATACCATGTCCTGTCATAACGACTGGATGAACAGCATCGTGCTGGCTCTAGCCTTCGTCAAATGTCACAGGGCATGCAAGTTTTAGGTTAATAGCCCAAAAATCCAGACTAGCGTTAGTTGTGTCATAATTAATTGAAACACGACCAAAACGTCCTAAAAGCAGTGCGCAGCACATTTTGGGGACGTTTTTATTTTTTTGAAACAAAAGGTCTTACTTATTCATCTAATAAGTAGATAGAAAGAGAGGGTGTGAAGGTGATTGTTAAAAAAGGCGCAGAAAGGAAATAGCGACGCATTTCTACAATTAATACAAGATGAAAAAGTGAAGCTATATAAAATGGCGTATATTTATATGAAAAATGAGGATGATGCGCTAGATGTAGTACAGGAAACTGTGACAAAGGCCTATGCCAATATAAATAGCGTGAAAGATGAGCGATACTTTTCCACTTGGCTTATGAAAATTTTAATTAATACAGCGCTTGAGCATTTACGTAAAAATAGCAAAATTGTATTAATACAAGAAAATGTAAAGGAGCAAGGACAGACGTTTAGCCATGATGAACGCATGGATTTACTACATGCAATTGAACAGCTAGAGGAGAAGTATAAAACGGTAATCTTGCTAAAATATTATCAAGATTTATCAACTAGAGAAATCGCAGAGTTACTTGAGTATCCAGAGGGGACAGTAAAAACAAATGTCCATCGAGGCTTGCAACAATTAAAAAAATTTTTGAATAAAGGGGGCGTATTGTATGGAGAACAATATTAAAAAAGCCATTGATGAAATGGAAGTGCCGATGCAAAAATTGGATGAAGCAATAAGCAAAGGGATTGTTGTATCTAAGAAAAAGCCGAGAAATATATTAGCGATGGGAGTATTAACATCCGTCGCAGCAATTTTACTCGTATTAGGTGCGGGGTTTGTGTCACCGACAGTCGGCAATGCACTTGCGAAGGTCCCATTTATGAGCTTTGTTTATAAAATTGAGGAGCAGGATAAAGGATTGCATAAAGCATTATCAGATAATAATGCGATTCAGTTAAATAAAACGGTGACAAGTAATGGCATCTCAGTTACTTTTGAAGAAATTGTTTATGATGGTGCGCGTATTAATGTGATTTATTCAATGCCTGAATATCAAGAAATAGGCAAGATGGAAATGTTCGTGAATGGCGAATGGCTGAATACAGGAGGGAGTATAACATCTTTGCACGAGGAAGATGGTTCATATCGCGCTCTATACGGTTTTCGCTTTGATGAGGACTTGCCAGATGCATTTGACTTAACATTAAAAATAGACATGATTGCTGGAGTAGTAGGTGATTGGACGTTTGAAACACCAATCAAGAAAGTAAAAAATAATCATCGTATATTGCAAGCTGGACAAACGGGTATGATGAACGGGATTGCTTTTGAAGTAAAGAGTGCTCAAACTTCAACTACTTCAACAAAGTTACAAGTAGAATTTACAGGAGAGATAAGAGAGAAAGTCGGCTATCCTATTGGTTTGTCTATATCTGAGACGATTACAGACCAAAACGGGGTTCCATTGAAAATATTAGAGAAGTCAGGTGAGGGAAGAACGGATTACGATTTGACATGGACTTATATATTAGAGCCACTTGCACCTGATGTGACAGAGTTACGGTTATATTATTATTCTGGACCAAAAATAGATGAGGTGGTTGAGGATATTATTGTGCCATTATCTAATGAGCTACCTCAAAAAATTGACCTAGGAGCTATGGGGGATATAGTGATTACGAATGTTGAACAGGATGGGAACGAAGCAACTTTAAGATTTTTAATTGATAGTGACTTCCCGTTCGACGGGGACTTAAGAACGCATCCTTTTGCTGTAGTGCTGGAAAATGGAGAAAGGATTGTGACAGATGTTGTACAAGCTGTTGGACGTAACGAATATCAATTGAAATATAAAGTTAACGTAGGTCAACCTTTTATTAAAACAAGACCGTTGACGATGATGGCAATTGAGCCAGAAGCGCAAGTGGTTATTTCAATCAAATAGTGACAGATTTTTCAGAAAAAACATTGAATATAATGATTATTCATGTTAATGTATGTTCAATTAAGCTAGTTGAGAATAGATGAGAAAGGGTAGAGAGAAGAGTATGAGTATTTGTGAGAGCATTAAAAAGCGTTTTATTCGATTATCCAAAGGCCAGCGTCGTGTTGCACAATTCGTATTGAATGACCCAAGTATTGTAACGACAAAGATTGCGTCTGAAGTCGGAAAAATAGCAGGGGTAAGCGAGTCGACAGTTATCCGATTTTGTTATGCTATGGACTTTTCAGGGTATAGTGAGCTACAAAAGAGAATGAAAGAAGATTTGGCTTATCGTCAGCGTGAATAGGTGAAAAATAGGGGCTGCTAAGAAAGGAATTTCTTTCTCAGCAGCTCAAATTAATTATCCAGATTAAAGGGAGCTATCTTGAAAAGACAGCTCCCTTTGCGTTTTGATAAATCAATCAATTAGCTTACTATAAATGATTTCATCATAATAATCATTATCAATTTTTACTGAATGCCTTTTCGTACCTTCAACTGCGAAGCCCTGTTTCTCAAAAAGGGCAATGGCTTTATTATTATGGGACATTATCGCCGCTTCAAGTCTTTCAACACCATTTTGCTGTGCCCATTTTATACTATTTTGTAATAATGCTGTACCGATGCCTGTGTTTTCAAATTTTTTTAATACACCGATACGTATTGTAGCTGCGTGCTGTAGACGCTGCTCTTTATAACCAGTAATGCGTGAATAGCCTGCAAATTCACCATTAGTAATGCAGAGGAGTATCGTTTGCCTTTTAAATTTGCGCCACTCTGCCATCTGCTTGCGTACAACTTGCACTGTTAGATGTTGAACATTTGGTTCATAATATTCAAACTCAGATTGTGCATAAATTTGCTCTTGCAGGCGAATAAATGAGCGAGCATCTTCTGTTTCAATTAACCGAATAATAGAAGCCTGTGAATTTTCGTCTGCATCATTCTCATCACTTCGTGCTTGTTTTAAACGGGAGAATGTTACGGCTTGCCCTAACTGAACATCAATTACATTATAATTGGCATTAACCCAAGATTGGTAATGTGTCAGTGGTGGCTTCGTTTTTTTCCACCAACTCAAGTTCAAATAAGCTGCATTTGGCAACGCTTGGCCCATAATATTTTCAATTGCTTCATATGTTAATGTAATTTCATTTTGCGTTGCATTCTGGAAGAACTCAGCTAATGGAATATACTTCTTTTCCATCTTTTTAGACATTGCTATCCTCATTTCTATGACTAAATTTAATATATATACGATTATTTTAACATATGCGTCAAAAAAATAATAATTAATGTTGAAATTTTTTGCATTTATACTAACATACGAAGTTAAAAAGGAGTTACGACTATGATTTTTTTTTAGCAAGTAGGAAGTTTGGAGCGTTTTAAATTACGGATAGAGGATGAATAGACTAATAAAGAAAGAACAAATTAAGTTAATAGCGCCTAATAATATTTAAGTAATTAAAGTAAAAAGCTATGTTAAATTAGAGAAGCTTAGAAATCTGCTTTATTTCAATGCTAAACTTCGAATTCAATTTAAGATAGAATTTGTGATAAAATAAGCTTGTTAATAAGCATAGATAAATTAGGAGGCTATATCATGAGCAAGACATTAGTTTTCGGACATAAAAATCCAGATACAGATACGATTACATCAGCAATCGTTTATGCGTATTTAAAGCAGCAATTAGGTGTAGAGGCAGAGGCTGTGCGTTTAGGAGATATTAATAACGAAACGAAGTTTGCTTTAGAAAAGTTTGGTTTCAATGCCCCGCGTTTTATTAGCGCTGTTACGGGAGAAGCAAATCAAGTAATTTTAGTAGACCATAACGAATTCCAGCAATCTGCTGAAGGTATTGAAGAAGTGCAAATTTTAGAGGTAATTGACCATCATCGTGTTGCGAACTTCCAAACTGCAGACCCGCTCTATTTCCGCGCGGAGCCTGTAGGTTGTACAGCAACAATTTTAAATAAATTATTTAAAGAAAACGATGTGGAAATTCCTGTAAATATTGCGGGTTTAATGCTATCTGCCATCGTATCAGATACATTATTATTCAAATCGCCAACATGCACAGAGCAAGATGTAAAAGCAGGTGAGGAATTGGCTGCTATCGCAGGGGTAGATGTAGCAGAATATGGGTTAGCAATGTTAAAAGCCGGTGCAGATTTATCGGATAAATCATTAGAAGATTTATTATCATTAGATGCAAAAGGCTTTGATTTCGGTAATTACAAAGCGGTAGTTGCACAAATAAACGCTGTTGATATTGAAGATGTGCTAGGACGTCAAGCTGAACTAGAGACATTATTAACAAAAAATGCAGAAGAGAATGGCTTAGATTTATTTTTCTTTGTCGTGACAGATATTTTAAATAACGACTCTACAGCGGTAGCAGTTGGACATGTAGCAGAAAAGGCGGCAGCGAGCTTTGGCGCAACAATTGTTGATGGACGTATTAGCTTACCAGGTATCGTATCACGTAAAAAGCAAATTGTTCCTGTATTAACAGAAGGCTTAAAATAAAAAGGGTGGCAGTCGAGATGGTAAATAAAATCTCGACTGCCCTTTTAGATTTTCAGGAAGTCTTTTATAAAAAGATATAAAGGAGGGAAAGTGTGAGGAGTATTTTCATATATTATTTTATATTTTTCATAGAACACTGACATATTTCTAATTTGCAAATATTCCAATCAAACAACAAAAGTTTCCCGGAAAAGGGCACGTAAGCTTGCTTTTCAGACCCCACCATTTTCTAATTTTAACGGATAAACAGCCGGACCCTCAATCACATTCCCTTTTTTATCGAAACGAGAGCCATGACATGGGCAATCCCATGTTTCATCCGCTTCATTCCAGCGCGTTTTACAGCCCAAATGAGTACATTTTGGTGCTGACATGCGCGTCATATAGCCTGCGATAAACTGCTCACTAATAAAGCCTGCTTTTATGAGCATGTCATATACAGTACGCCCTTGTATGCGACTTGGCATATATAGTTGTGTAGCGCGATGCTCATTTTTTGTAAAGTAGCCATGCAATATTTCCGCTGCTACTAGTGAGCTTGAAAGTCCCCATTTTTTAAAACCTGTTGCAATATAAATTGGAGAATCCTTTATCATTGGACCGACAAAGGGGATACTATCAGGTGTCGTCATATCCTGGGCACTCCATAAAAAGCTAGGTGCAGATAGGTCAAATTTACTGTCGAGTTCTTGAGCGAGTGTGTCATAATACTTCATTGTGTCACTTTCTGTTCCAGCCGTATGGGATGTACCTCCATAAACAAAGTAAGACTGCCCGTCGATTTGAGCGGTACGAATTGTACGGGCTGGTGAGTCAATGCTAATGTATTGCCCTTGTAAAAGGTCTGAACATGTTGTTGCCGTCAAATAGGCGCGCTCTACTGTCAACTTCAAAGTATTTAAACCAGCGATGGAGTCGATTGGATAATGCGTGCATAATACCAGCTTTTTGCAGGCAATTGTGTAGCCTTCAGCGGTTGTTACAGTTGGTTTATCTGTAACTTGTGTAACGCGTGTATGTGTGAAAAATTGGGCTCCAGCCTGCTGCGCTAGCCTTGCGAAATGTAGTAAAAACTGAACAGGATGAATTTGCGTTTCGCGTTGCATATCAAGGGCTAGTTGAACCTTATCTGTTAATTCCGTATCATTTGTTAAACTGGATGGGATGCCGATTTTCTTGTATGCCTCGTATTCCTGTTCTAATAAAGTGCGGTTGTCCATTTCGGTTGTATAAATAAATGATGTGGCCGTGTTATAAGTTGTTTTGTCTGCTTTTTCAAGCGACTGTTCAATCGCAGCTTTATTTACTTGATAGTAAAGCTTAGCATCTTCTTCCTTTAATGTATGATAAAAGAGTCCATGCTGCGCTGTTAGTTTACCAGTGGAATGCGCTGTTGCTCCTTCACCAATGCTTTTTCCTTCTAAAACAATGACGCGCAATCCTGCTTGTGCAAGTAAATAAGCTGTATAAACCCCACTTAAACCAGCTCCAACAATACAAATATCACAAACTGTATCGGACGATAAAGTTGATGTTGTTATTGGTGTTGTGTGATGAAGCCATAATGATTGTTGCATAAAATGCCCCCTTACCTATATTTAACATACAGTATAGGGAAATTTTCCTGACACTATTCACAAGTCAAAAAAATTGAATAATATATTTGCTTATTTGTACAATGGAATAGTAAAGGAGGCGGAGGCAATGATTATACAAGTATGGTCTGATTACGTTTGTCCGTTTTGTTATATTGGAAAAAAGCAATTAGAGCAAGCGCTCGAAGTGAGTGGTTATGGGGAACAAATTGAAGTGCAATACAAAAGCTATTTATTAGATCCGACAACCCCTGTTGATGCGGAGGAGTCGATTTACGGTCCATTAGCGGCAAAATATAATATGTCAATTGAGCAAACAAAGGCGATGACGCAAAATGTTGTAGAGCGAGCAAAAGAGGTTGGCTTAAATTACGATTTTGATCGTATGAAAACAGCGAATACGATTAAGGCACATCGTTTAGCTAAATGGGCAGAGGAGCAGGGTAAAGGTGCAGAGATGAACGAACGCCTATTACAGGCTCATTTTTTAGATGGTCTGGCGATTGGACGTACAGACGTATTAGTAGCTTTGGCTGAGGAAGTAGGCTTAAGCGGTGAGCAGGCGAAGGGAATGCTAGCGGGCGATGAATATAAGGAAGAAATGTATTCTGATATTGAAATAGCTCGTCAGCTAGGAGTGCGTGGTGTACCGTTTTTCGTCATTGATAATAAATACGGTATTTCAGGTGCACAGCCGCAACATTTATTTGAGCAAACAGTTGAAAAGGCGGCGGTAGAGGCTGGCCTGCAACGTAAGTTAAATATAGTTGGTGGTCAAGGAGCGCTTTGCGAAGATGGCGTATGTGATATTGAATAAGAGAACAGGCACGTTTGTCCTTTAAATTTGTATATAATTAATTTCAGTCAAAAGTCTTAGAGCAGTATGATTGATTTTTTTTTACTGCTCTATTATTATATATAATGTCTTGATTTCGAGATATTAAAGAATTGTATATTTAAAAGGAGATTTATAAATGACAAACGTATTAGTAATAAAAGCAAATAACCGCCCAGATGGCGTTTCAACACAAATGTACGAGGCTTTCATTGAGGAAGCAAAAGCTCAAGGTATTGAATTCTCAACATTTGATGTATTTGAAGAAAATTTAGCATATTTCGGACAAGAGCTATTTAACGCTTTCGGTAAAGCACAAGCAGGCGAAGAGTTAAACGAAAAGGAAGCTGCTTCATTAGCATCTTTCAATAAATCACGTGAAGCATTAACAGCAGCAGATGTAGTCGTATTTGCATTCCCATTATGGAACTTAACAATTCCAGCAGCATTACAATCATTTATCGATTACACATATGGCGCAGGCTATTCATTCAAATATGATGAAAACGGCAATTTAGTAAGCTTAATGACGGACAAAAAATATATTATTTTATCAGCTCGCGGTGGTATTTATTCAACACCAGAGGCTGCAGGCTCCGAAATGGCTGTTAATTATATTAACAACGTAATCGGTGGCGTTTATGGTATGCAAAAAGTAGACGAAGTTGTTATCGAAGGGCATAACGCAAACCCAGCGAAAGCACAAGAGATTATTGCAGAAGGTTTAGAAAAAGTAAAAACTGTAGCGAAAAATTTAACAGCTGTATTAGTTTAATATTTAGGCAAACTAGGGCAAGTTATATAAGCACATGAAATCAAAATTTTGATTTCATGTGCTTTTTTTATCATTAGTCAAAATAGGCGTTTTATATCATGTTACTAAAGTTAGAATTAATTTAATATTAAGATAAGGAAAAATAAGGTGGAATGAAATAAAGACTAGTAAAAAACAAAAGCCAATTCTTGATTAGTAGGCATTTTCCTCAAGTAAGTTGGTTTAACGTCTTTTGGCAGAATAATAGGTGACGAGATGAAAGGTAAGCGTTAGACCTATTTAGCGAGTGTTCAAACATCTACTGATGAAGAGGAGCCCAGTGTAGGACCACCCGGTATGCTAAGGTAACGACTGAGTAATCAACATTATGTTGGTCCAAGCTCTGGGATGTCATAGATTTTGAAGAGAAGTTTTCAAGTGAATCTAGGATAATATGGTTGCAATTACGTTGAAGCGTAATTGATTATAAATGACAAGGAGTGACACAAATGAAGAATAAAATTTTCACAGGGACAGTAGCATCATTAATGTTAGCGGCAGGCTTAGGTGGAATGACATCTGCTGAAGCAGCAGAGGAATCTGTTACGCGTGGTGATTATGTTGTGCAATTAATTAAGGAACTAGGTGTGGAGCTGGGGGATGGTTCTACCGTTACTTTTAAAGATGTATCAAAGGAGCTAGCACCATATGTGGAAAAGGCAGTTGAACTAAATTTAATTAACGGTAAATCGACAGACACCTTTGCACCAGATGAAAAATTAACACGATTACATGCCTTTGTTATTGCGGCACGTGGCTTAGCAACAGAAAATGCACCACTCGATATATTGGCTAAATTTGCCGACAATGCAAAAATTCATGCATCCCATAAGCAGGATATGGCGAATGCAGCGGCATTAGAAATTTTGAATGGCTTTGCAGATGGTACGATTAACCATACGAAAATTGTGACTGAGCAACAAATGGAACTTATCGTTAAACGCTTTGTAGAGCAGTACAATAACGCAGCCACATTAGCTGAAGAAGATGAGGCAAAAGTTGCTTTACGTATTTTAGGTACATCAGATATTCATACAAATTTAGCTGACTATAATTATTATTTAGACCAACAGGCAAAGGATATAGGCCTAGCAAATACAGCTACATTAATTGACGAAGCGCGTGCTGAAAACCCGAACCATTTATTATTCGATAATGGTGATTTAATTCAGGGTACACCATTAGGCTCCTATAAAGCGCTTGAGGCAAAATTGCAGCCAGACGAGATGCATCCAGCAGTAGCAGCACTTAATGCTTTGGGCTATGATGCCGCAACATTAGGGAATCATGAATTTAATTATGGCTTAGATTATTTGAATGAGGTAATGGATGATGCAGAGTTCACTTGGGTAAATGCAAATGTGCGCGATGCGAAAACAGGTGATTATTATTTTGAGCCATATGCTATTTTATTGCGTGAGGTTGTTGATGAAGACGGCGATAAGCATATGATTAAAGTAGGAGTAACAGGTATCGTGCCTACACAAATTTTAGGCTGGGATGCAATTCATCTCACGGGTAAAGTAACAGTCGATCAGCCACTGGATGCATTAGAAAAAGTAATTCCTGACATGGAGGCTGCTGGAGCGGATGTAATTATTGTACTTTCGCACTCTGGTATTGGCTCTGATAAAAATGTGCAAGGTAATGAAAATGTAGGTTATCAAATTACACAATTAGAAGGTGTAGATGCATTAATTACAGGACATTCCCATTTACAGTTTCCAGGTGATTATCAAGATTTAGTGAATGTTAATCAAGAAAAAGGAACAATTAATGGTGTACCAACAGTTATGCCTGGTGCATATGGTAGTCATTTGGGTGTTATTGATTTGGAGTTAGAGCTTGAAGGGAGTGAGTGGATTGTAACAAATGGTACAGGTGCAATTCGTTCCATTGAGCGTGATGAGCTAGTACCATCCAAAGAAGTAATAGCTGCTATTCAGGATGCACATGAAGGAACTTTAGAATATATTCGTCGCGCAGTTGGTGAAACATCAGCACCAATTAATAGCTATTTCGGCTTAGTGCAGGATACTGCGGCAATTGAGATTATTACACAGGCGCAAACTTGGTTTATTCAAAATCAGCTTAAGGGGACAGTAGACGCTGAATTGCCAATTTTATCAGCAGGCGCACCGTTTAAAGCAGGCTCTCGTGACAATGCAAGCGACTATACAAATATTCCAGCAGGCCCGTTAGCAATTAAAAACATGGCTGATATTTATCATTATGACAATACGATAGCCACTGTTAAAGTAACAGGTGCAGATGTAATTGAATGGCTAGAAATGGCAGCAGGTGTGTTTGCCACGATTGACCCGACTAAAACAGAAGAGCAAAATATTATTGATTCAGAGGCACGCTCATACAATTTTGACGTGTTAGATGGTGTAACATATGAAATCGATGTAACATCCCCAGCAAAATACGACCGTCGGGGTAATGTCGTAGATGAAACTGCAAACCGTATTAAAAATGTACAATTTGATGGTAAGCCAATTGATTTGTCACAAGAATTTTTAATTATTGCGAATAACTACCGTGTAGGTGGCTCTTACGGGGCTAATTTTGTGAAAGAGGATCAATCAAACTTAACGGTGTATGCTCATGAAAACCGTCAAGCAATTATTGACTATATTATTGAAAAAGGTACAATCAACCCACAAGCAAATAATAATTGGAAGTTTGTAGCCTTCCCTGAAAATATAAGAGTAGTTTTTCTTACTGCTGATGTAGCAAAAAACTATATTCCAGAAGGAAACAATATTGAATATATCGGACCAGATGCGAATGGTTTTGGGAAGTTTTTATTGAAATAAAGAATAAAAAGCCGTTTGGAAAGTAGTACCTTCCAGACGGCTTTTACAACTGCACTAAAATAGTTACTATTTTAATTGTTATTCAGCAAGCCCTTGTCCTGCTGAAAATTCTCGATACAGTTGATGCTTGGCAAGGAGTTCCTCATGTGCACCTTGCCCCGTAATTTGACCCTTTTCAATAAATAAAATTGTATCAGCGTGCAAAATAGTGGCTAGACGGTGTGCGATAATGAATGTTGTACGGCCGTGCATTAAGCGCTGAAGCGCCTCTTGCACATATATTTCTGAGCCGCTATCCAAATTAGATGTTGCTTCGTCTAAAAGTAAAATTTGTGGATTATGTAGCAAGGCTCTTGCAATGGCGATGCGTTGACGCTGTCCGCCTGATAGCTTCATGCCACGTTCACCAACTTCTGTAGCAAAACCTTCCGGCAATTCCTCGATAAATTGTAGTGCATTTGCCGCTTTAGCGGCCGCTTTTAATTGCTCCTCAGTAGGCGGCTGCTTCATACCGTATGTGATATTGTCTGCAATTGTCCCGCTTAATAATGGGCTTTCCTGTGAAACATAGCCAATTTTACTGCGCCAAGCCTGTAAATCAAAAGTAGAAATCGGCTGATTATTAAATGTAATTTGCCCATTTGTTGGCTCATAAAAACGTTCTAAAAGTGAAAAGATTGTTGTCTTTCCACCACCGCTTGGTCCGACAAGTGCTGTTACTGTACCAGGCGAGGCAGTAAAGCTAAGGTTTTGCAATATTTGCTTTGTTTCATTGTATTGAAAGCTTACATTGTCAAAAGTAATTGTGCCCTGTGTTGCGGGCTGAGCTTTTGCACTCGTTTCACTAGGCATAGAGAAAATTTCCTGAATGCGCTCGGTTGCACCCATTGCCTTTTGGAATGATGTGAAAAATGTAGCCATTTGAGCAAAAGGCACGATAATTTGAAACAAGTAAAAAATAATTGCGACAAGCGCACCAGCAGACAAAGCACCACTTGCTACCTGTGTTCCTCCATAGCCTAAAATAACAACGAGGACAAGCATCATTAACAATGTCATGATTGGAGAGATAAGTGCCTGAACGCGCGCTTCTTTCAAACCATAGCCGAATAGAGAGCGAATTGCTTTATTACCTCGCTCGTTTTCAAAGGACTCTGCATTATATGCCTTTACTAGTCGAATATCTGCTAAAATACGTCCAAGTAAACCGGAAAAAGAAGCCATTTCAGATTGGGTAGCAATGGCAATTTTCTGCATAATTTTACCGAGGGGCATCATAATAAGCAGCGAAACCGGTACGCTAATAAGTAAAATGAGCGTCATTTTCCAATCGATAATAAAAAGCAAAATAATTGCACCGATAATGGAAATAGCACCAGAAATGACTTGTACCATTTGCTGAGTAATCAGCGTTTTTAATGTAGTCGTATCTTGTGTAATACGGCTCATCGTTGCACCTGTTTCATTCGTATCATAATAATTGACAGGCAAACGCAACACTTTATGCCATAATTTCTCACGTAAATCCGCAACGATTCGCTCCCCGATAAACGTCAATAAATAAAATGACACCCCTCCAGCAACTGCTTGCACGATGAAAACAGCCAAAATAATTGCAAGCATGCGCCAATTGAATAAGTCAGCGGTCAAATTATCAACTAAATTCATTGTTACTAATGGTAAAACAAGGCTAGCAATAGTTTCTGCTAATGTAATCGATAATGCTAAAATAATCATGCCAATGGGCCAATTTAAGCTTTTTAATAAAGCTACAAATGATTGAAAAGCACCTGATTTTGTTTTAGAAGTCTGTTCCATAAAGCACCCCCTCCCCTTTATACGAGTAGAATCAAGAAAAGTTCCGAATCTTTTGGGTGCCAGGCACACACACAATTTTCACACAATTTTACTTTCAAATGAAATGTCGTTAAAATAGAAAGGATAGAGGTGAAATAAGGATGACTGAACAAAAATTATGTCCACGGCTGGCAAAGGCAATGGAGTTATTAGGGAAGCGTTGGACGATACTTATTATTCATCAGTTAATAGATGGTCCGAAGCGCTTTAATGAGATTGAATCGGCCCTTCCGATAAGCGGGCGTTTATTGTCTGAGCGTTTAAAAGAGCTTGAAAGGGAAGAAATTGTGGAGCGCAAAGTGTATGCTGAATCACCAGTTCGTGTCGAATATAAATTGACAGAAAAGGGGCAGTCACTACTGGGTGCAGTTCGCGAAATTGAAAAATGGTCACAAACTTGGTTGTAAGCGACAATTTACTTGTCAAATAGGTCATAAAAACAGATACTTAGAAAGTATAATTTAGATAGAGGTATAATCAATAGAGGGAAGGAATTGCTTTATGACATTACAACAGTGGGTAAATGATTTATCACAAATCATCAATCCTTCAAATATTAAAATAAATGAATCATTAAAAACGTATACAATGACAAAATTAGGTGGTCATGCGGATATTCTCGTTATGCCAAATACCGAGCAAGAGGCGCAGGCTATTGTGAAATATGCACACCAGCACAAAATTCCATTACTAATGCTTGGAAATGGCTCGAATATGGTTGTCCGAGATGGTGGGGTACGTGGTATTGTCATTAATTTTTCTAAATTAAATAAAATTTCAATAACAGAAGGTCTTGTTTTTGCACAAGGAGGCGCATTACTGAAGGATGTTTCGAAATATGCGGCAGCCGAGAGCTTAACAGGCTTGGAATTTGCTTGCGGCATACCGGGGTCAATCGGTGGTGCGATGGCGATGAATGCTGGGGCATATGGTGGTGAAATTAAAGATGTAATTGTGGAAACAGTCGTGTTAACGAAAGACGGGGAACGCATCGTCTTGACGAAGGATGAATTAGAGCTAGGCTACCGTACAAGTGTTATTGCTAAAGAGGGCTACTATGTTTTATCCTCGACTTTCCAATTGCAACGTGGTGAACAGCATATGATTGATGCGAAAATTGCTGATTTAACGCATCAAAGAGAGTCACGTCAGCCCTTAGAATACCCTTCAGCAGGAAGTGTGTTTAAGCGCCCGCCTGGTCATTTTGCGGGGAAATTAATTCAAGATAGCGATTTGCAAGGAAAAGGTGTCGGGGGGGCAGAGGTGTCGCAGAAGCATGCGGGCTTTATTATTAATAAAAACAATGCAACGGCGACAGATTATATCGAAACAATTCAAATGGTACAACGCGTTGTAAAGGAAAAATTCGATGTTGATTTAGAGCTTGAAGTAAAAATTGTTGGTGAAGACGCATAAGCTTGTAACGTCTCTCAGCAATGTTTTTTGCGACGAGTAACCGCAGGAGCACATGTTTTTTGCGACGAGTAACCGCAGGAGCACATGTTTCTGTATCGAAAGAGAAGCTTCAATATAGAAACCCCCCCTACAGGTGGAGAGATGAATGCTTATTCGGCTCTTGATTCAACGGGTATCAAACACTCACTGAATCAAAATAAAGCCTCTGGTGGATATAGGGAATTTTAAATTGTGCTTGCACAATTTAAAATCCCGATGAGAGTTAGCCGAGGCATAATTGATAAGGAGTAATTAAATGAAGTTTATTTCATGGAATGTCAACGGTATTCGCGCATGTATAACGAAAGGCTTTTTGGATTATTTTCATGCGATGGATGCAGATTTTTTCTGTATTCAAGAATCGAAATGTCAAGAAGGACAAGTTGATTTACAACTGGAAGGGTATTATCAATATTGGAATTATGCACAGAAAAAAGGCTATTCTGGCACTGCTATTTTTACAAAGCACAGACCACAGCATGTGTATTACGGAGTTGGTGATGAACAAGATGAGGTAGAGGGGCGTATTATTACGTTGGAATACGAAAACTTCTATTTGGTAAATGTTTATACGCCGAATGCGCAGCGTGATTTAGCAAGGCTCCCTTACCGCATAGAATGGGAAGAAAAATTAGCGCTCTATTTGAAGCAACTTGATGCACAAAAACCCGTCATTTATTGTGGTGACTTAAATGTGGCACATCGTGATATTGATTTGAAAAATGCCAAGGCCAATCAAGGAAACTCCGGTGTGACGATAGAGGAACGTGCCAAAATGACGGAGTTACTGGACGCAGGCTTCTGTGATACATTCCGCACATTGTATCCAGAGCGTACGGATGTTTATACATGGTGGTCGTATATGAATAAGGTACGCGAGCGTAATATTGGTTGGCGCATCGATTATTTTATTGTGTCAGAGCGCATTATGAAGCATGTACAGGAGGCGGATATTCATTCACAAATTTTAGGGAGTGATCATTGTCCTATCCTATTAAAACTAGAAGTAGACGCAATCTGATAGAGAGGTGGATTTTATGGGGAAAATAAAGAGCAAAAAAATAATTAATATTGCCATTTGGACTGTTGGCATTTTAATTATTTTAGCTGGTGCGGCAGTAGCAGGCGTACATATGTATGTGGCAAACTCCTTGCCGAAAATTGAAGGAGAAGTTGATTTATCAATATTAGAAGCAGATGTTAAAGTGACACGCGATGGCATGGGTGTACCACATATCGTAGCGCAATCAGAGGCTGATTTATACAAGGCGCAAGGTTATGTACAGGCACAGGATCGTCTATTTCAAATGGATTTATCACGCCGTCAAGCGAGCGGTAGATTAGCGGAAGTAATTGGCGAAAATGCGGTATCAACAGATAAATTTTTCCGTACATTTAGCTTACGACATGCGGCTGAGCAATCGTGGAATGAGTATGATGCTGAGGCACAGCAAATTTTAGAATGGTATGCAGAAGGTGTAAATGCCTTTATTGATGAAGTAAAGGGCACTAGTAAGCTATCATATGAGTTTAAGCTGCTAGGATACGAGCCGGAGCCATGGACACCTGTCGATTCTTTAACAATCGGTAAATTTATGGCTTATGATTTAGGTGGAAACTGGAATATGCTAGCATTCCGCCATTGGGCTTTGCAAAATTATACAGAAGAGCAAGTTGAAGAATTAATGATTCATTATCCAGAAGATGCGAAATCGATTATTGAAGCAAACATAAATAATCCTGTTGATGTAGCAGGTGCTTTCAATGTAGAATTATTGCCAAATGAGTTTAATGGTAGCAATAACTGGGTTGTATCGGGCGAGTTAACAGAATCAGGTAAACCGCTATTAGCAGATGACCCGCATTTAGGATTAAATACACCATCGATCTGGTATCAAATGCATTTACAATCACCAGAACAAAATGTGAGTGGTGTTATTTTTGCGGGGATTCCGGGAATTATTTTAGGACATAATGAAAAAATTGCATGGGGAGTAACGAATGTTGGTCCGGATGTACAAGACTTGTATATCGAGACACCGAACCCTGATAACCCTAAACAATTCAAGTATGACGGCAAGTGGGAAGATGCGATTGTCAGAAACGAGCCAATCAAAGTAAAGGGTGGAAAAACAATTGGTTTCGAGGTTGTTGAAACTCGTCATGGTCCGATTATTTCAGAACTAGTATTTAAGGAAGAGGAGCCAACAGCCGTATTCTCTATGCAATGGACGGCATTGCAGCCAACGAGAGAACTGCGCGCAATTATTGGCTTTAATAAGGCGTCCAACTGGGAGGAATTCGAAACAGCATTAAACGATTTCCGCGCACCAGCACAAAATTTCGTCTTTGCTTCAACGGACGGTACAATTGCTTACAAAGCAAACGGTGACATTCCAATTCGCAAAAAAGGCGATGGTCAACTGCCAGTACCAGGGGATTCTTCTGAATATGGCTGGGAAGGCTTTATTCCTTATGATGAATTACCAACAGTAGTGAATCCAGAATCAGGCTATATTGCCACGGCAAACAACCAAATTATTGGGGATGAATACCCTTATCATATAACAAAGTTCTGGGCACAGCCATATCGCTATGAGCGCATTGTCGAAATGATTGAATCAGTAAAAGAAAGCATCGGCACAATTGATGAAGAAACTGATGAAGTGTATGAAGGCTTTACAAAAGCAGAAATGAAGGCGATGCAAATGGACAAGAAAAATTTATATGCAGCTGAATTTTTACCAGGCTTCCTACAAACGATTAAAGCAAATGATGCAGAGGGCAAATATGCTGATATTATCTCGTTAATGGAAGAATGGGAGCTGTATGATAATCGCGATGATGCACAGCCACTTATCTGGCATTTCTTAATTGAAGAAATTAAAGAAACAATTTTCAAAGACCAAATGCCTGCAGACGTTTATGAAATGATGCCGGGTAAATATCAAATTATGGATGAAATGCTGCGCAATGCATATGCGGGTAATGAAGGCGTATGGATTGAGCAGGCAGGTGGTTTAGACGAATTAGTATATGGCTCATTTGAGCGTGCCGTTGCAGATTTACAAGTGAAATACGGCACATCTGTAGCGAAATGGCAATGGGGAAGCTACCATAAAATCTTATTTAAACACCCACTTGCAAGCGCATCTGACTTTATCGCCTCGTATGTGAACCCAGAAACGATGGCGGTTGGTGGTTCACGTGTAACAGTGCAAGCTGCTGCGAATGATGCAAATGGCTATGTTAACCACGGTGCATCATGGCGCTTTGTAGCAGATTTAGCAGATTTGAAATACACAGACCATATTGTAGCACCGGGTCAAAGTGGACATTTTAAATCGAAATGGTATGACAACCAAGTATCACGTTGGGTATACGGTCGCTACCACCGCACGTATATTAATGGTGAAATTGATCCAGCCTATGATTTAATTTTAAAGGCACAATAAAATAAATAGGGCGCATGAAATGATTTGAGAACATTTCATGCGCTTTTTTGTACGAATAACTAACTATGATTTACTTTGACTTCAATATCGTACGCTTCCAGAACCTCAAAACTGTTAGCGTTTAAAATATCTACTTCCATTGCGAAACCGCTCTCCATAAACATAAAATATACATGCTCGGAGAAATGGACTTTTTTAAATTTGGTTGAGATAATTGTAGGCATACGCTGTGACAGGTCAAACGGCAATAGCCATGATTAGTTAAGTGATTGCCAGCGACCATGATGATTCTCGAGCCTTGTTTAGATGTTCTAACTTCACTTGTTAAATTAGCATTAAATAATTCTATAGAAGTATCAGTAAAGTTTAGTTCATCACTTTCATTAATAAATGGTGTTTCTGGTAATGATGCAACATGATTCGTTGATGTTCGTGCAAATGCACGACAAGCAAATCCCATATCATTTTTGACCTTATTACTATAGATAAAATCTGCGTAAGGGACGATGGAATCATTAGACGCTTCAGTATAAACATCTAGATTTTCTTCTCCATCAGTAAATGCGTTGGTATGAATGGGCATCAAGATTGATACGAACAGTAAAGCTATTATCAGTGAATATTTTATTGTTTTTTTCACTATTACCACCTCCGTTTAAAATTGTAATATATTCCCATATAATTTTAAGGGTAAAATGGATTATATATGGAATTTACGATTGTATATTTTGTCCTTTTTATCGCTGCTAATCCCATGTTTTCCTCATTTTCAAAATAAGCCTCCACTATTTCAATAAGCTAATATTTTATTCAAACACCATCACCACTGTCCAAAATGCCGGCGACTGCACGGCTTTTTGGACAGCCCCCTCGACATTCAAATAAACATTTGAATGTTTCTTGCATATATTATATACTACAATCAAATGGATGTTTGAATGAGGTGAGGAAGGTATGAAGGATGTTTGTGAAATAACGAAAATTAATGAAGAGACGGTGGAGCGTGTGCAAGGGCAGTTGCCGGAGCTTGGGCATGTTGCGAAGTTTTTAAAAGCGCTAGCAGATGAAACGAGATTAAAAATTGCTTATGCGTTAACAATAGAAAAAGCGTTATGTGTGTGCGATGTTGCGGCGATTATTGGCTCGTCCGTTGCTACAGCTTCACATCATTTACGCTATTTAAAGGAAAATCGTTTAGCAAAATCTCATCGTGAAGGAAAGCTTGTGTATTATTCGCTAGCGGATGACCATGTTTATCAAATTGTGAAAATTGCCTATGAGCATGCGGAGGAGGACAGATAAAATGGCTACAAAAGAGCAACAATATCGTCTTGAAAATCTGTCTTGTGTCAATTGTGCGGCAAAATTTGAGCGTAATATTCGAGACATTACGACTGTTGAGGACGTACAGCTCAACTTTGGTGCAGCAAAGCTAACAGTTGTTGGTGACGCGACTGTTGAGCAGCTTGAAGAGGCAGGTGCCTTTGATGGCATTAAAGTTAAATCAATAAATGACCGCCAAAAAACAACAATTCCTTTTTATAAGCGTAAGGAGAATATTTTTGCAGGTCTCTCTTTATTATTTGTACTTGCAGCTGTTATAATGAGCTCATTTTACGAAGAGGACAGTGCGCTTGTCGTAAGTCTTTATATAGGGGCAATTGTTGTCGGTGGGCATGCGATGTTTTTAACAGGCTTTAAAAATTTACTACGTTTTGAATTCGATATGAAAACATTAATGACAATTGCAATTATTGGTGCGGCTATTATTGGGGAGTGGCAGGAGGCGGCAGTTGTTGTCTTTTTATTCGCTGTAAGTGAAGCGTTAGAGGCGTATTCGATGAATAAGGCACGTCAATCTATCGAAACATTAATGGATATTGCACCACCTATTGCGTTGATTAAGCGCACACATGGCGACCATATGCATGAGATAGAGGTTCCGACAGAGGATGTTCAAATTGGAGATATTCTTATCGTTAAGCCGGGGCAAAAAATTGCAATGGATGGCATTGTTATAAGTGGTACATCTGCTGTCAATCAAGCGTCCATTACAGGTGAGTCGATTCCCGTTCATAAAACACTAAATGACGAGGTATTCGCAGGCACATTGAATGAAGAGGGTGCACTTGAAGTAAAAGTAACGAAGCTTGTACATGATACAACGATTGCAAAAATTATTCATTTAGTAGAAGAAGCGCAGGCGGAAAAAGCACCATCTCAAAAATTTGTTGACCGTTTTGCGAAATACTATACACCAGCGATTATCGTTGTGGCGATACTTGTCGCAATTATTCCATCGCTTATTACAGGCAATTGGCTAGAATGGATTTATCAAGGCTTAGCGGTGCTTGTCGTAGGCTGTCCGTGCGCATTAGTTGTCTCAACACCCGTCGCAATTGTTACAGCGATTGGGAATGCCGCAAGACATGGGGTATTGATTAAAGGTGGTGTTTACCTAGAGGAGTTAGGGCATATTAATGCAGTTGCCTTCGACAAAACAGGCACATTAACGAAAGGTACACCAGAAGTAACACAAATTATCACGACGATAATTCCAAAGGAGGAATTATTAGCTCTAGTTGGTGCTGTGGAAAAAAAATCTCAGCATCCATTGGCACAGGCAGTGTTGAAAAAAGCTGCTGCACTACATGTGGAAATAGCGAATGCTACAGATTTCCAATCAGTCACTGGAAAAGGCGCTTATGCAACGGTGGAAGGGCATAAGATTGCAGTAGGCAGTGTCAATTGGATTAGTTCACTCGCATCTATTAATGAAGAGCTAACAGAGCAAATTGCAGATTTCGCGGCTGAAGGGCAATCTGTTATTGTTGCAGCACGCGATGGTGAATGTATCGGTATATTAGCAATTGCTGACCAACTGCGTCAGGAAAGTAAAGAGGTTGTTTCACAGCTTGAGCATAGTGTAATGTTAACGGGCGATGCACCATTAACTGCACAGACAATCGCAAAGAATCTTGGCATTACAGATGTGCGAGCGGGCTTGCTGCCGGAGCATAAACTGCAAGCGATTAAGGAATTACAAGGACAATATGGCAAGGTTGCAATGGTAGGTGATGGCGTTAACGACGCGCCTGCTCTTGCAACAGCATCTGTTGGTATTGCAATGGGTGGTGCGGGTACAGACGCAGCATTAGAAACAGCCGATATCGTGCTAATGGGCGACGATTTAACAAAGCTTCCGTATACGATGCGCTTAAGTAAAAAAGCATTGTCAATCATTAAACAAAATATTGCTTTCGCTTTATTACTAAAACTAATTGCCTTATTGCTAGTCATTCCGGGCTGGCTCACACTATGGATTGCGATTTTTGCAGATATGGGTGCGACATTGCTTGTCGTATTAAACTCACTACGTTTACTGAATAAACAGTAGGCAGGGGCGTCCTAAAAGCAGTGTATTACCAGCTTTTGGGACGCTTTCGGTGGTGTTTCATCTAGGAAAGCTTCTTTGGAAATGGGATAAAACACTGGGCTTAGCGGTTTCTTTTGAATTTAAAATAAGCGTAAAGCTAATTTTTTACTGTGCTGTAGAGAAGTTTGATTTTTGAGATAACTCCCATAACTAATAAAATGCATGAAATCAAATTGGAAATTTTTGATTTCATGCACTTTTTATTTTAGTGTATTTTACTTAATTGTAAGTATTATTTTTCTAAAATACTAAAAATTCGTTTATATAGCAATGGATAGGTGAAATGAAAGTGATATGAAACTAGGTTATAGAAAGACCTCTCATTATTTTACAGATTGAATTGTTATTTTTATAGTGGCGAACAGGTTATTTGCAACATAATATATGATGTTATATGATAAGGGGACAGATTTAAAGATGTACTAGCACAAAACTTTTGGGAGCTTCATAGTACATGAGCGATTGAGGCGATGTAAATGACACAACCATTTTTAATGAATGTTACTGAAGAAATTGTCCGTGGACTCGTTCGATTTTTGCTTTATGGAGTAGAGTATCAAACGTTTTGTCATTGTGAACGATGTGAAATGAATATTGTTGCCGAAGCATTAAATAATTTACCACCGCACTATGTTACATCAAACGTAGCAAGAGCTGAAGCGTTCAACGTATTAAACACACCACAAAATATTGAGACGATTAATAAAGAAATTATCCGTGCGATTTATGAAGTTGGACAAGATTTTAATCACAACAAATGATTACAAAAACAGCCTTCAATTAGCCAATATGCTAATTGAGGGCTGTTTTACAATTAGGTGAATACTCTGAATCTAAATAATAGTTATACTTAGTAAAATCCATTTGATGATGCATTTTGCTCTGGAAGAACTCAAAATTATCTTTTGTTATTGAAAAGGAACCTGTTACAGGATGAAGTGTTGAAAGACGCAATGTTTTCTGGTATTCCTTTAATGAAATATTTCGTAATATTACTTGTCCAATGACCACATCATCTTCGATATTGGTCCAAATCACAGACCTTACCATATCTTTCTCTTCTGTATAATAAGGTGAAATCATTTCTTCTACAAATAAATTTTGTGCTTCAGTGAATCTCAATGGTTCATCGTAGTAGCTATTTGAGCCGATGTATAAATAGTAATCGTAGCCAAAATGGACAAAGAAGTTCCTTGTTATAAAATTACAATGAATGAATTCTCGTAGCACCATTTTAGCAATTAGACGAACGTGCGCTATAGAAACTTCTTGGTCATCCTGTAAGTGAAGCTTGTCAAATTCTTTGTCATACAAGGTGGATTCTCTATTGATATCAATATAAGTTACTGTAGGAATCCAGATCGACTTTATGTTGTTCGCCTCTAAAAACCTTATAATTGTATCAACATAGGCAGTTTCAACCTTGATGTAATTTTCCAATGTTAGTAGTCCATCATACATATTTTTCCCAATATCTGAAGAGCTAGTCCATTCAGAGCCTATTGTGTAATATCCATGCTCGTTTCGGTGGATTGGATTATATTTTGTGATGCGCCATTGGTATTTTATTTTTACGCTCATTTATATCTCCCTATTTTGGTTTGAAAATACTAATACAGAAACAATACTATAAGTAACTTCTTTTCTCAAATCCGTCTAAAAAAGAAACCATTAGTAGAAAATACTTAATAAAAGCGTCTGTGATTATTAGAAAAAGCATGCAAATATCTACTTTTTCAATAGCCCTCTAGAACATCACCGTTTTCAGTTAACTTTTCGCCTGAATATGTAGTAAACTGAAGATAGTTAACTAAAATCAGCAAAAGTCTAACTGCATCTATAAGTGCTGGGAAAAATGTAAGAAAAGCTATTAAATTAGAGGAAGTCTTAAATTTCTGCTGATTCAAGTTAAGATTCTGGAAGATGTCACAGATTTTGAAGAGAGGCCTGCGTAATGCAGGTTAAATAGCTCCAAAAAACTGGACTAGAGTTAACCAGGGGCTAATTGATATGAAAGAGAGGGGTTATCGGATATGCCAACACCAAGTATGGAGGATCATATCGAGCAAATTTATTTATTAATTGACAATAAAGGGTATGCACGAGTGTCCGACATCGCAGAAGCATTATCTGTTCTACCTTCGTCTGTTACAAAAATGGTTCAGAAGTTAGATAAAGACGGCTACTTAGTATACGAAAAATATAGAGGTTTAACACTTACACCAAAAGGGGAAAAATTAGGTAAACGACTTGTACAAAGGCATGATTTACTAGAGGAATTTTTACGTATTATTGGTGTAGACGAGGAGCGTATCTATGAGGACGTTGAAGGAATCGAACACCATTTAAGCTGGAATGCAATTGACCGAATTGCAGATTTGGTACAACTAATGGAAGAAGAGAAGGACTTTGTAGCAAAGCTAGATGCAATGAAGGCACAGCAAAATATATAAGACGCAGAAAGGAATTTGCGAAAGATGAATGAATTACGCTCAGGGCAAGTTGTAGAATTAACTGTATTGGAACAACAAGGCTCTCGCTATGTATTAACAAACGGTGATGCAGAAATTCCGTTAAATATGTCGGAAGTGGCGGAGACAGTCGCTGCAGGGGAGCGCATTACCGTATTTTTATATGCAGACCGCCGAGGAGAGTTACAAGCAACAACAGCTTTACCAACAATTTTAGAAGGACAGTACAATTGGGCACGTGTCTTAAAAGTAACTCGTGAAGGTGCAGTTGTTGATATTGGAACATCACGTGAAGTAATTGTTAAAGCGGAGGATTTACCTGCATTACAAGAGCTTTGGCCGCAGCCCGGTGACCATTTATTTATGACGCTTCGCACAGACCGCAACGGTGATTTATTTGGTCGCTTAGCAACCGAGGAAAAAGTGAATGAACTTTATGAGGGTGCTTTTGATGAAATGTATAATAAAAACATTATAGCACGCCCGTATCGCTTATTGCCTGTAGGGTCGTTTTTAATTGGGATTGATACGCCATACCGCATTTTTGTTCATTCATCAGAAATGAAGGCGGAGCCACGCTTAGGACAAGACGTACAAGTGCGTGTGATTGATGTAAAGGAAGACGGCTCACTTAATGGCTCGTTACTTCCTCGTAAGCATGAGCGCTTAGGTGATGATGCAGAGAGAATTTACGCTTATTTAGAAAGTGTTGGTGGCAAAATGCCATTTGGTGATAAATCGACACCAGAGGAAATTCAGGAAATGTTTGAGATGAGTAAGGGCGCTTTTAAACGAGCACTAGGCTCATTAATGAAGGCAGGAAAAATTAAACAACAGGATGGCTGGACAGAGCTTCTATAAGCACTACAAGGCTTCCTGCAACCTTTTACTTTTAAACACGTACTAATAGACAAGGGAAAGACGTATGATAATACGAATTACCGACAATAGATAGTGAAGTGTTTGAGGGGAGTAAAAATATGAAGCAAAAATGGATAATAAAGCTTGTTATAACAGTGTTAGCTTTAGCGGTATTTGCGCCACTTGCTAGCGCCACAACACAAAAGCCAATAAATGAAAAACTTGGTGTACCAATTGTTGTATACGGTGCAAATCTTTCAGATGCGGAAAAAGAAATAATGAAAACGGCATTTCGCGTCAATGAAGAATCTGAAATTGATGAAGTGACGGTATCTGGTGATGATTTAGTACAATATATTAAAAATAGTAATGCTAGCTCTCGCATGTATTCTTCGGCAAAGATTACGCGACAAGAAGAGGGCAAAGGACTAGTTATTAGTATTTTAACACCGGAAAATATTACGGAAGTAACAGCTGAAATTTATGCCAATGCAATGGTAACAGCTGGAATCGAGGATGCAATTGTAGAAATAGCAGCACCGAAGCCAGTGACAGGTCATTCAGCTTTAGTAGGTATTTATAAGGCATACGAAGTGAAAACAGGCGAGAAGCTTGATATTGAGCGCACAGATGTAGCAAATGAGGAGTTAAATATTGCGACATCGATTGCGGATAGCGCTGGTATTTCTGATGAGAAAGTTGCAGAACTTTTAACGGAAATTAAAAAAGTGATTGCAGAGCAAAAGCCTGTATCTCGTGAAGAAGTTCAACAAATTGTAGAAGAGCAATTATCGCGATTGCAAATTAATTTGAGCGAGCAAGACCGTCAATTATTAATTGATTTAATGGATCGTATTCGCTCGCTTGATATTGATTTTTCAAAGCTATCATCACAGTTATCTGATTTAAGTAAAACAATTGAAGAAAAGTTTGCACCTATTCTTCAAGACGAAGGTTTTTGGAACGGTGTAAAAAACTTTTTTAATAAATTAATAGAAACTATTTCTTCGTGGTTTAAATAACTTGTGTGTGGGGATACCTGCTGAATCAGAGGATGACAGTCTAAAACACTGTAACACCTGTGCAGGCGATTGAGTGACCAACATTATGTTGAACCAAGCTCAGGCAGAGGTCACAGATTTCGAAGGGGAAAGCTCTAAAAAGTCTGGACTAGAGTTAGCCGAGGCGTAATTAATATAATTTAAAGGGGATGGATATAGTGGAATTTACTTTAGTCAATCATAATGGACATTTAGCTTATGAATATGAGCAGAATGGCGAGCGTTTAGCTGAGATTACATGGTCTGAGAGAGACGGTGTGATGCATATGGATCACACATACGTGTCAGACCAATTGCGCGGACAAGGGGTAGCAAAAAAGCTGTTAGATAAAGCAGCAGACTACGCACGCGAAAATAATTTGAAAATGCATGCAATTTGCTCCTATGTAGTCGCTTCTTTCGAGAAAAGTGATGCATATAACGATGTGAAGGCATAAAATAAAGGGTTATCCGAGAACTGGCTAATACGCCTTTTCGGATAACCTCTTTGCTTTTTTATTGAAATATAAATTTTAAAGATTGCAAACATTGCTTTTAAAGCCCTTTCTTTCAACTTTAAAATGTCTAAATATTCGTATTAAAATACAAAGAAGTACACGAGCGATGTTAACACGCCTGCAGCTCCTAGTATTGATAATACTTCTTGTCCGCCAAACTGTATGTCTTGAAATTTAAACATTTTTCATCGCCCCTTTCCATTGATATTATTTTTATACCCTAAATTAAAGAAATAGAAACATTCTTCATAAAAATATACTAAAATAGACGCTATCTAACTTGTTTTAGAGTGAGCTGCCTGATAGAATGTTTAAACTATAAATCGGTAGGGTATAACTTCCATATAACAATAAGAACAGTGGAGGGAATCATAATGGCAAAACTAAAAGGAAAAGGCGTTGTTATTGCAGGATTAGTAGCAGGAGCAGCAAGTTATTTAAGTAAAAAGGAAAATAGAGACAAGCTAATGGGCTATATTCAGGATGCTAAAGCTAAAGCGACTGAAATGATGGATGGAATGAAAGGAAATGGAGCATCAATGGAGGAAGAAACACCGCTACAAGATTTGGCTGAAACCGCTGGTAGCGCAAATACGACAGAAATTCGCGAAAATAATATGATTGCGGAAGGAGCACAAACAGCGGTGCAATACTACAATGAAAATGACCAAGAAGAATTAACATAATGCAAAAATTGAAATATAATATTCGAATAAAAGGGAGAAGGTTGTTTGAAGGCAGGCACGCCGCTTTCAAACAACCTTTACTTTTTTATTGGAATAACAACCAATTAGGAAGATATCCATATTCTTTTAGAAGTTGTAAGGCTAGATTTTTTATCGAAGAGGAGCGTCCCAAAAGCAGCGCATTGCCTGCCTTTGAGACGCTTTCGATGATGCTTCATCAAAGGAATCACTGGATAAAATAGAAAAGAATTTCTTTGGAAATGGGATATCATTGGGTTTAGCAACTTTTTTTGAATTTAAAATAAAGTGAAACTTCAATCAGTGGAGGTTTCCCCCATCCCCCACTTACCCTTAGCGCATTTTTACTTAAGTCTTAGAAGCGGAAGTCTTACTATCCGTTAATGCGGGATAAAATAGCATAACGTTAATTTTTCACTGTGCTAAGGAGATGTTCAGCTTTCTTATACAGCTAATTTATGGTTTTATTAGCTAGTAGTCAATCTTAATGCGCAGCTTGTTTTACCTTGCTAAAGTTAATTAAGCTTACACCAGCGAAAATTAATAAAATAATCCCCGTTAAAATAAAGCCTTGTGTATGGTTTAATGCAAGTAATCCCAGTAAAGATGAACCGATAACTACACCAAATGAGAAGAATGCATAGAAATAGCCATATGCTTTCCCTCGTACCTCAGAAGATGTAGAGTCGATTAACAAAGAGTTAATCGATGGGAATAATAGACCGAATCCGATACCATAGCAAGCAAGTGCGGCGTATAACATGCCGCTGTTATTTGATTGGCTTAAAATAAGTTGGCTAACGCCCATTAAACCAATGCCAATTGCCAATGTATAGCTAGGGGCCACTTTATCAAAAATGCGGTTTGTCGGTAAAACAAAAACGAGTACTGCTACAATGCCAAAGGTGCTCATCAGCATCCCACTCATACGTGAGTCAAAGCCTAGTGATTGCACATGTAAAGGCAATTGATATGCAATAACACCTTGGGAAAACATCAGGAAGAATGCACCTGTGAATGCTTTTAAGGTTCCGCTGTTGCGGAAAAATGTGCTTACAGGAATCATTCGCTCCTGTTTGCTTGATTTAGTAATCTTTGTATTACGCAGTATAACAAGCGTTAAAATTCCTAAAATAAGCATGAAAGTAGCCGTAATGCCAAAAACAAACGGTACGCTTTGGCGGCTCGCCATAATGCCGCTAAACGCGGGTCCTACAATTGCAGCAATCCCGACAAACGCTCCAGAAATTGCGCTGCTTTTCCCGCGTTTTGTTTGCTCTGTAGCATTTGCTAAATAAGTAAAGGCTGCAGGAACAATAAACCCAGCTACTAGACCATGAACAAAACGAATCGCTAATAGAAGTATAGGTTCCTCAACCAGTCTATATAATAAAAGGGAGCCCCCTGTTAGCAATAAACCAATCACAAGTACATGGAACGGTCCTTTTTTATCTGTCCAAAAACCTGATAAAATATTGCCGAATGTATTAGAAAATGAATACATACCTACAGCAAGTCCTGCTATAAATGGTGTAGCACCAACAGATTCTGCAAAGGTACTCATCACAGGTAGCTGTGTAAATAAATCGAAAAATGAGAAGAAAATTATAGCATATATAAAGAAACGCATAGTAAGCCTCCATTTGATAATATTTCTCAATAATTAATTATATCATTTTTTCAATGAAAAAAGACAAAATCTGATTGAACAGATTTTGTCTTTTTATTTTGATTCAGCAGTAAACTTCCACAGCTACAAATGGTGAGATTAATGCTTATTTGGCCTTGAGTCAGTGAGTGTATAAGCACCCGCTGAATCAAAACCTAGCCGCAATTATACTCATGAGTAATTGGTTTTTAAGCTTGAGCAGGTACTTCTTGCTTCATTGTTTTGTTTTTAGCAAGATTTACGTGCCAAGAAAGAGCTTCTTCTAAAATATGTGGTGTTTGGTGGTTACCAGTAGCTTCAACAGCGCGGTTATAGTAATCGCGTAATTGCTCTTTGAAGTCTGGATGCACACAGTTTTCAATAATTAATTGTGCACGCTCTTTCGGTGCTAAGCCACGTAGGTCAGCAATACCTTGCTCTGTAACGATTACGTCTACATCGTGCTCTGTATGGTCTACGTGAGAAACCATTGGTACGATAGAAGAAATTGCGCCGCCTTTTGCGTATGATTTTGTTACGAAAATACCTAGACGAGCGTTACGAGCGAAGTCACCTGAGCCACCGATACCGTTCATCATTTTTGTACCTGAAACGTGAGTAGAGTTTACATTTCCGTAAATGTCCAACTCAAGCGCTGTGTTAATAGAGATTAAGCCTAAGCGGCGGATAAGCTCTGGGTGGTTCGAAATTTCTTGTGAACGTAATACTACTTTATCAGCATATTTTTCTAGGTTGCCATACACTTTTTTCTGTAATTCTTCAGTAAGTGTAATCGATGTTGCAGCAGCAAATTTAACTTTACCTGCATCAATTAAGTTGAATACAGCATCCTGTAATACTTCAGAAGCAACTACTAAATCTTCAAACTCTGAATCAGCAAAGCCTTCTAATACAGCGTTTGCAACAGAACCTACACCTGATTGTAAAGGCATTAAGCTATTTGTTAAGCGACCTGCTTTAATTTCAGAACGGAAGAAGTCTAATAAAATATTTGCCATTGTTTCTGTTTCTTCATCTGGCGGTACGATTAATGAAGGTGCGTCTGGCTCTTCAGAAATAACAATTGCTTGAATTTTTTCAAGTGGCACGCGAATACCGATTTCACCAATGCGTTGCTGAATATTTGTCATTGGAATTGGCTCACGAGCACCTTGCTCACCAGGGATATAAATATCATGAATACCTACTAATGATTCTGGGTGAGAAATATTTAACTCTACAATAATATTTTCTGCATATTGTGCAAAAATAGGCGAGTTTCCAACTGAGTTTGTTGGAATGATTAAGCCATCTTCTGTAATGGCAACAGCCTCAATAATTAAGTGCTTAATTGGTCCAATAATTCCTTGACGTACTAATTCAGCATTATGAGAAAGGTGTGCATCCACATAAGTTACTTGACCTGAGTTAATTAAGTTACGAATACCTGCATCTGCAATGAATGGTCCACGCTTGCGAATTGCACCAACAGTTGCCAAATGATTGTCAACCTCTGGACCAAGCGATGCTCCTGTGTAAACGTCAATTTTTAATGGCTCGCTTTTTGCGCGTTCTGCAAGGGCCTCTGGTACAACTTTTGCGTCACCAGCACGTGTAAACCCACTCATACCTACTACAGTACCGTCTTGAATAAGAGCAGCAGCTTCAGCAGCAGAAACAATTTTATTAGCTAATTCTTTTACCCCTAAGCGTTTTTCAATTCTTGAATCCATTGAAAATCCTCCTTCGCAAAAAAAGTTTATTTGGACTAGTGCATAAGATTCTCTCTACTATATAAGATAGAGAGAAAATGCTTCGTTTACCTAATTCAGCGAGTGCTCCAACACTTGCTGAGAGGAACTTAGCCACATCTAGTGGCAATGACTGAATGACCAACATAGGTGTTAGTCTAAGCCTTAGACCGATGTCGCAGAAGTGATAATGAAGCTTGAAACAATCTGGACAGATTTGGCTAAGACATAATTAATAAGAAATTTGAATTTTCTGTTTTTTAAAAACAGTTATTAAAATACATACCACCACATATTATCACTAAATTGTCACAAATTCTTCACCTTGTACATGAAAGTGCTTAAAAAATGTTTAAGCGAGAAAAAAAGAGAATTTGCGATATATTAGAGATTTTGTAGCGGTATGTAAATATAACCGAATACTGATGTTAGCTTCTTTAAGCACATGTTTTTTGTATTGATAGCGTAGCGACAGGTAAAAGATATAGAAGTCTCAACCCCTATAGGTCATATGCATTAAACCTATTTCAGCGGGTGTCCACCCACTCGCTATTAAAGAGGAACTCAGTCTAAGAATAATGCATACTAAGATAACGACTGAGTGACCAACATCATGTTGGTCTAAGCCTCTGGCGGCAATTCCGCCTCCGTAATTATTTAAAAGCCGAGTGAGCGACGGAAGTAGCTTGCGTAACGCTGGCTTACAGGGATACGTGTCCCATCCTTCATAATAAGTAAAAACGTTGAGTGAGAGTCTGGTTGAATTTCATCAATAAAATCAATGTTTACGATGTATGACCTGTGGCAACGAATGAAAGAGTCAGGCGCTAAAAATAGCTCCAAATCGCTTAAGTTCAAGCGATGATAGCCTGCGCGATTCATTGTTTTAACATATGTTTTACGTAGCTGTGTTTCTAAATAGATGACTTGGTTGTGTTTAATTGGGTACCAGCAGTCGTCTATTTTAATTGTAATGTAGTTTGTTAAGAACGGTGACGGCTTTTGAGGGAAGACGGCTGTTATTGCGCCTTTCATTTCACCTTCTTCCATTAAAGGAATGCTCATCCCGAAATAGGGTACTCCAAATACCTCAGGTTCTATATAGGTGCTTACTTTTTGCCCATAAGTAAGAGCTTGAAATGCCGCAGAACCCTTTTTTACCGGATCGCCAGGTTTAATTTTTAAGTCAACTCTTTTGCTGGGTTGATAATATAAATATTCATCCGTATTTGAAATTGCAATTGATGTATCCTCAGGGAAAAATTCTTTAATAATTTCCATAATTTCTTCCACTTGTTTTGGATCCATGATACGACACCTCTTTTATAAATAAAGTCTTTATCCTCTATTTTACTATATTTGTTCACATTTATGCTATAGCAGATTTGAGAATAATGTAGTGATTACATGCTTTTTCCTACAAAGATGCTAAAGTTTTCGGAAAATTTGATATTTTAAACGATTTATTTACAGTATGCTTAATTATTCTTGCAAGCTATAGCTGTGAAAATAATCTGTTTACAATGAAAATCTACTGTATGATATGGATGAATGAAGAATCATCCTATTGTATATTGGATTTGATTAAGTTATTTTATTGATTAATTTTTCTGCATTAGGTTTAAAATGGAAAATCATGTTGTTTCTTCTTTTATATTTATATAGCTTTAAGTTTTGTTTAGATGTTGTTGAGTCAAGTTTACTATAATGATGAATGACGTCGTGGGCTAAAAGAAATCTAATTGTAGATTGGGGTCTCGACTTTACTCATATTTTCGCTAAAGACATTTAGCTTTTGTTCTAAATGAAAATAGTGCTTTAGTAAAATAAAGGGAATAGCAATTTAGCTTTTTAAACAATAGTAAAAATCAACTAATGAAATAAAAAATATTGGTTGATAAAAAAACATAAATTATGGTAATATTCACTGTAGTTACTAAAAAATATCTAATGATTTAGCGAAAATATAGTTTCTGAGTAATGGTTTTAACGTCTTTCAGCAATATTTTTTGTACCGAAAGCGTAGCGACAGGTACAGAAATCTCCCACCTCTGTAGGTAGCGAGATGAATGCCTTTATTTGACTCATTTCAGCTAATGTCCAAACACCCGCTGAATCATAGGGACTCTAAGAACATGGCATACTAAAATAACGACTTAGTGACCAACATTGGGTTGGCCTAGATGTCACAGATTGTGCTATGCAGGGTAGTTAACAGTTGTCACATGACATGATGGTTTTAGGTTAACTACCATGAAACAGCTTGAAAGCATCTGGACGCAACTACATATAAAGGCGTAATTGATTATGACAAAAATATACATCTTGTTAAACAACTAAGAATCTAGGAAGGTATGAGAGTATTTTTTAGGAAAGATGGGATATATTATGCAACCACAACAATCGATAGCAGGAACAATATCTAAACGTTATTTTCAGGAAATTGATAATATTAATCAATACGATGGTGTGGAAGATTTTTTTGCTATAGAGTCGAGATTATTATTTGAAATTTACCATTTAGAAGAGACAAAGGCGAAAGAATCGTTACGTGCATTAATTGATATTTTATCTATTCGTTTCGGCAAACAAATGATTAAAGCGGTGCGCCACTATTTTGTGGTTTTATCATCAATTGTTGCACGCAAGCTACTCGATAATCAAGTACCTCCTAAAAAGGCATTTGCATTTAATTTAGCTTGTGCTGACATGATTGAAAATAAAATGAAGGATGCTGAATTTTTACAGTTCGCGGATGATTTAATAGAATTCTATGTGTATTTCATTGCGGACCGTAAGCAGCCGACATTTAGCCATCAAACTGTTAATAAAGTTATTATGTATATAAATGATGAATTAGAAACAGATTTAACCGTGGAAAATATTGCAAATAACTTTCATATTAGTACAAGTCATTTATCACGTATTTTCCGAGAACATGTTGGCATTACATTGGTTGAGTATTTAAACGTCCGTCGCGTTGAAGAATCACAGTATTATTTGAGGCATACGAATAAAAGCATTACTTCCATTTCAAATCAATTCCATTTTTGTAATCAAAGCTATTTTACGCGTATTTTTAAAAAATATACTGGCGTTACGCCGAAGCATTTCCGAGATGAGCAGCATCACAATTTTTACCGCTTTGAAATGGTTGATAAAAAGATAGAAAATGTTTAATATTTTTAAAAGTGGCTGTTGGGATTGCAAATATATCTCAGCAGCTCTATTTATTTTGATTAATCAAATGACAGAGGGAATTTTTGTCTAACACTACCACCTATGGTAACGACTGAATAACCAGTCGAGCCTCGCACGGATATCGTAGATTTTGAAGGGAGGCTTGCACGACGTAGGCGAGTTAACCGTGTCACAATTAACCCGGGGGAAAATCTAGGCTGAGGTTAGCTTTGATGTAATTGATATAGTCAAATAATTGAGCACATGAAAAGATTGCTGTATACTCACCATATTAACAACTTTAGAAGGTGACCGTATGAAAAAAATAATGCTGTTCGGTATGCTAGGAAGCCTAAGCTTACTATTAAGTGGCTGTAAGGCAGTCGAGAACCAAGAAGGTTTTTTTTATAGCTTTTTTGTAAAGCCGATGGATCGATTGCTAGATTTTTTAGGGAATGACCTATTTAACGGAAGCTATGGTATGGCTATTATTGCAATAACAGTAGGTATTCGTTTAATATTAATGCCCTTTATGCTACGCAATTACCGAGCGCAAGCAGCAATGAAGTCGAAAATGGATATTGTAAAGCCGAAAATGGAGGAAATCCAGCAAAAAATGAAAGAGGCTGAATCGAAGGAAGAGCAAGCGAAGATGCAACAAGAAATGCTAGCACTCTACCGCGAGCATAATATCAATCCATTAAATATGGGCTGTTTACCGATATTAATTCAAATGCCGATTATTATGGGACTTTACTATGCCATTTTATATTCACCAGATGTGAAATCACATCCATTTTTATGGTTCAGTTTAGGCTCACCTGATATCATTATGACGGTTATTGCCGGAATTGTGTATATGGTTCAAGCGCAAGTATCGTTATGGACAGTGCCTGAAGCACAAAAGGCACAAATGAAAATGTTTATGTACATTTCACCAATTATGATTGTGATTATTTCATTTTCATCAATGGCGGCATTACCTTTATATTGGTCAATTGGTGGTTTGCTGTTAATCATTCAAACATATATCGGACGAAAATATTATTCAGAGCAGAAATAATGGGGAAAATACTATGAACGAGAAAGTAATATCTATGCTACTAGTCATAGCTAGTAGTGCACTAGCTATATTTTTTATTATTAAACAAAATTTTAATTTAGCCGTGTTGTTTTTAACGGTTATGTTTACATTTTCAAATTTCTTTCGCTATCGTAGCTTTATGCGTCAAGGCTATGTGAAGGAAGCGAAGTGGATGCGGAATTTAGCCATATTTTTTGGCTTGGCAACAGTTGTCGTAGTTTTTATTTTAGTTACAAAGTGATAGAAAATTAAGTAAGGAAAGTAGGCGCAGGAATGAGGGGCAATCGAACGAAAAAAACAAGTGATACTTGGAAAATCGTTATTATTACAATTACTTCATTATTGATTATTAGTGCCATTGTGTTGACAGTAAAAGAAAAGCAAGAATTAACTAATCCTTCATTACAGCCGCCTGTTGATGAACAGCAGGATGTAAATAACAATTCTACTGAGCTTCCAACTGAAGTAGATGAACAAGATGAGATAGATGAAAAAGATGGCACGCAATTAGAGGAAGAGGAGCAGCCAGTAGAATCAAAGGAGGAGCCAAAGCGAACTGAGTATGATGAAAGCGGCTATCCAGTGACGCATATTGAGCCAACGGAACCGACTTACGTGAAGGGTGTTTTAATCGCAAATAAAGAGTATCCTTTACCGAAGACGTATAATCCAGGAGAAAATTCTGAGGCGAAGGTGGCATTAGAAAAAATGCTTGCGGGTGCAAAGGTAGCAGGGTTCAATCTTGTAGCATTTAGTGGTTTTCGCTCCTATGAATATCAAACAACATTATATACAAATTATGTTAACAGAGATGGACAAAAAGCGGCAGATCGTTATAGTGCACGTCCGGGTTATTCTGAGCATCAAACAGGCCTTGCTTATGATATAGGGGAGAAGGGGCGCGAAAGCTTATGGTTGACAAGTGAATTTGGTGAAACGGCTGCAGGAAAGTGGCTACATCAGCATGCTCATGAGTTTGGCTTTATTTTACGCTACCCACAGGGCAAGGAAAACATTACAGGCTATATGTATGAATCATGGCATTTTCGTTATATAGGTCTTGAAATGGCAAAAGCAATTTTCGAAGCAGACATAACATTAGAAGAGTATTTAGGAATAAAATAAAAGAGCTATTAAGCAAATAAAAACTTCACGAATATAAAAAAATGGCTGTTGAGAAATGCAGGGATGAGCCTGCTTTCTCAGCAGCCATTTTTTATTCAGTAGATGGACATGTAGCGATTAAAGATTCATCTTATAAAATGGGTGAAAGTAATCGAGAAATGGATTCTTTAAATTTTACTACGTTTGAACGATTATCGTAAATTTCTTTTGTTAACTCAGTACTGTCAAAAATATCTGACTCAAATGCCTCTGCTAAATAATGCGCAATTGGTCGGTCGTAAATAAAGGCGTTGACTTCGAAATTTAAACTGAAGCTGCGCACATCGATATTGGCTGTACCAACTGAAGCAACTTCATCGTCGATTACGAGCATTTTAGAATGAATGAAACCTTTATTGTATTGATAAATACGTGCACCTGCTTTTAGCAAAAGTCCTACATATGAATAATTTGCCCAATAAACAAAAGGATGGTCTGGTTTGTTTGGAATCATAATTCGCACATCGATTCCGGATAATGCGGCGATACGAATCGTATCTAAAAAGCTGCTATCAGGAATAAAATACGGTGATTGAATATAAATGTATTTTTTGGCATCTGCAATTAATCGTAAGTAGCCATTTTTAATAACTGTCCAATCTGTATCAGGTCCACTTGACACAATTTGTAGTGCCGCTGTTCCTTTTTGAGGGATAACAGGAAAATAGCGCTCAGCATATTTTACACGATGATGGTGACTTGCTTGATTCCAATCGAGTAAGAAGCGAGTTTGTAAAGGATGGACGGCGCTTCCCTCAATACGTAAATGAGTATCGCGCCAGTAACCAAACTTTTTGTTTAAACCTAAATATTCGTCTCCAACATTAAATCCACCGATATAGCCAATGCGTCCATCAATTACAACGATTTTGCGATGGTTTCGATAGTTTAAACGCGGATTAATAAGCGGTAAGATAGAAGGGAAAAATACTTCTATTTCCCCACCGAGATTTAACAGCTCTTTAAACTGCTTTTTCCGTACACTACGTGACCCCATTTCGTCATATAAAATGCGAACTTTCACACCTTGTCGTGCCTTTTTAACCGTCGCATCAAAAATTCGCTTACCTATATTATCAAGCTTGAAAATATAGTACTGAATATGAATATGGTCTTTGGCATGCATAATATCTTGAATGAGTCGCTCAAATTTTTCGGTGCCATCATTTAAAATATCGACATGATTATCTTGTGTTAAAACAGCATGATTCGTAATTAAATTCATATAAATTAAATCTTGATGTGCTTCGATATGCTCTCCACGAAATTCAAGTTTATTTTCTTTAATAGCCTCAATTTGATAATCAATTAATGCTTTAATACCGATGCTTTCGCGCCCTTCCCAACGGTAAAAATGCTTTTTACTAAGCTGTCTACCGAGCAATAAATATAACATGAATCCAACGACCGGAAGGAAAAATAATACTAATAGCCATGCCCATGAAGATGATGGGTCTTTGCGCTCTAAAAAAATAACTGCGATAGCAAATAAAATATTGAGCACTAAAATAATAAGAGCAACAAAGCTAGTTTCTATAACAGTAAGCATAGCAGCACCCACTTCCTAATTTTTTGAATACACGAAAGATATGTACAATACCTTAAATAATAGTAGCATATGTAGACTGTTTTAATAAAGGTATCTCGATGTAGTAATGTTTTTTGTAAGGAGTAGACAGCGGAAGCACATATTTTGTACTGACAAGCACAGTTACGGAAGTTTTCCATTACCATCCCAAAAAAGGAGTTGTTCGAAAAGTCCATTTTGTTTTGCCACCGCATTGAAATCAATGTTTTCATCGCTTCCCTTTTACTGAAGGATAACGCTGCTGTTCACCCCATTTTTAAAAGAGGCGTTCTCTGTTTATAGGAATCAACATTTTGTGAAACATCATCGCTCCTGTCCAAAATGCCGGCTATGCACGGCTTTTTGGACAGCCCCAGTAATTGATGTAGAATTTGATGAATAAAATAATAGAAATAGAGCATATTGTATAAGTGGGTAGAGAGATTTGCAGTCACAGTTAATATAGGCTAGATAATAATAATTTACGCAGTTGTAACATAATTGATAAATTTTCAAGTGAGAATTAATGGTATGATATGTATAGAAAAACAAGTCAGACCTCTAAAGAGTGAAACTTTCTACTATCCTAAAACGTTATCCTAATTACTACTACTGAATTAGGGTAGGCCTCTAGTAAATGTAACAGATTTTAAAGAAAAGCTTTTTCAGTTTTACTCAAAAAATCTGGAAGTGAGTTAGTGGAGGCATAATTGATATATTCTATAAAAAGGCTGAGGTGGAGCAAATGGCGAAAGAAATCGACTTAAAGAAAATTGTTTCAAATTTATCTAAGTTAGGTGTGAACGCAACTGTTACAAAATCTCGCATCGAGCTTTTGAAAGTATTGACACCACCAGTACAATCACCACAAGCACAACAAGCATAAGAAAGAGTGAAGGAGCCGTCTGAAAAATCATTTTGAGACGGCTCCTTCGTTGTATCATATATTTCGAGCAATAAAAACACGTGGATAAAACTATGTCCTTACCACAAAAATTAAACTCGTCAATTAAACGGACCAGTCGCAAATATATTAAAGGTGTTTAAATCAGCTTTTAAAAAAAGTATTATTTCAAAAACGTCTGAAAAGCATTGCCTCTGCAGGCTTTTCAGACGCCCCTACAAGGTTTTATTCATCATCGTCATTACCAGAGAACATATATGTTTTATAGTGGAATCGCATACTAAAGACGAGCCCAATTGCGAGTGTATTCCCCATTAACGAGCTTCCGCCATAGCTAATGAATGGCAATGGGATACCTGTAATTGGAAGAAGCTGAATCGTCATACCGATGTTTTCAAAAACATGGAATGTAATCATTGCGATGATACCGGCACAAACATATGTGCAAAATGGGTCTTTCAGCAGTAATGTCGTTTTAGTTAAATGATAGATTAATAAGAAGTATAAGCAAATAACAAAGCTTGCTCCGACAAAGCCCCAGTCCTCGCCGATTACTGCAAAAATAAAGTCGGTATGGTTTTCTGATACGTATACTTCTCGACCTTGAAAGCCTTTACCAAAAATTTCCCCTGAGCCAATCGCATTAAGCGAAGTGATAAGATGATAACCTTCATTTGAAGAATACGAATATGGGTCGAGCCAGGAATAAATGCGGGCAAATTGATACGATTTGAAACCAAATGTTTTTTCTAAAAAATCCTGCATATAAAGTGCCATCCAAAGTAGTGCACCGCCTATAGCACTACCACCAACAATAACAGGTAATATGATTTTCCATGAAATACCTGCTACAATAATAAGTGCTGCTGTAATGGCGATAAAAACAAGCGATGAACCAAGATCGGGCTGCTGCATAATAAAGGCTAATGGTATCATGAGTGTAATCCCGATTTTAGCAAGTAAAATAAAATCTGTTTTTAATGACCTGATTAAATGCTTTTCATGATGCTTACTAATTAACCTCGCTGTAGCTAAAATGAAAAAGGTTTTCATAAACTCTGAAGGTTGAATACTACCTACACCGGGGATATGATACCAGCTTTTAGCTCCATTTTTTTTTTCAGCAATTTGTCCGACACCGTCGGGCATGAAAAGAAGAACGACTAGCAGTAAAATACCTATACCATATAAATACCAAGACATTTTTTTGTATTGGTCTGGCTCGAAATACATAACGAAGGAAATAATAATTGCACCTACGAGATACCATTGTAATTGCTTTGGCACAAAATTATAATTTCCGTATTGTCCACCTGTCTGAGCAGATGCTATAGCTAATAAACTAATGGCGAGAAACATTAATAATATGACAGCAAGTGCCCAATCAAAACGCTTCATAAATTGACGATTATTTTCCATAAAATTCACCTTATTCATAAGTGCTTAATTGCATGATTGATATTTGATTCAGTGAATGCTGTAGCTCTCACTGAAAAAAAGGAACTCCTTTTAAAAGACCTGCGTCTTATTGGAGTAGTTAATTCAAAGTTTTGGTGCGAACGACTAAGCTGAATCATGAATATTCACCGAGGTAGCCGAGGCGTAATTGATTTTATCATATTATATGAAAAAATACTGCAAACTAAGTAATATGTAGTGAAATTTAAAGTAATCACAACGGTTGTTTGTTCGATTTTTTACAATTGCACCTTAAGGAAAGTAAAATATTTGCTATTAGTTAGAAGTCGCTGTTTTTGAATCGGTAAGAATTGAGACGATACATTATTTAAAATGTTTCAAAAAAACAAGGAATAGGCATATAATAGGAGTATTATTGGAATTGAAGGAGCGGGTAGGCAGTGGCAAGAAAAATGAGGGCGGCAGAGGATTATATGCACCATTTGTATGTACATATGAATGATGTTGACCACTTTGTGATATTCAGTAGGTTAACACATAAACAATTTCTGTCTTCTGCAGCATCATTAAAAAATTTACTTTTAATAAAGCACGCTTATGAAGATGGTTCTTTTAATATGCATACACTGCTAGATTTTATTTCAACAGAAGATTTACCGGGCTTTGCACGAACGGATTTAAAAGGAGATTTATGTTTATTAGACTTTCACAACGAGCAGCAAGTAAATGAATTAACGCCTCTAGAGCAGGCCGAGCTTTTGTATATTGGTCATAAAAAAGAGCCACTTGCTTCGCCGTTTTTCCAAAAGTTACAAAATCGTTATATTTACTATGCTGCGCCTGAAGATCAAATGACTAAAATATATTTCCGCTTCTTGGCAGATGTGGAGCATCTTATTGCCAATTTATTGAATCAAATGGTGAGGGAAAAGGAAGGCACTGGTAACTTCTGGCGACGCAAATCTGCCAAACGAATACCAGCAATTGATGCAAATGTATTGCGCTCTTGGCGTCATTATATGAAGGAGGGCGCGTTGTTATCGTTAAGCAAGCAAGAGAAGCCTAATTCCAGTTACAGCATTGAAATTAGAACATTACTGGACTACGATTTTCCAGATGAAGTTTGGGACGATTTGAATGATATTATTAAACAGCCGTATGATGAGCAGATTTTAATTAGTTAGTTTTAGAACGTTTTGTGAGGATTAATTGATAATATTAGGGGGAAATAAAATGGTAAAAAAAATAGGGTTAGTATATGGCGGGAAATCTGCGGAGCATGAAGTATCGCTATCGACAGCAACAGCGGTTATTAAGGCTGTCGATTTTACTAGCTATGAAGTGTATCCCATTTATATTACATTGGACGGTGAATGGCGTACAGGTCCCCAATTAACAGCTCCTGTAGAAACTGAGGGGCAATTACAATTTACTAGAGAAGAAAGCAAGCCAAATAATATTACGGAATTTATTGAAGCGCATAATGCTATTCAATTTGATGTCATTTTCCCGCTGTTGCACGGAACAAATGGAGAAGATGGAACGGTACAGGGCTTGTTTGAAGTATTAAATATTCCGTATGTTGGGAATGGCGTATTAAGCTCTGCTGCTGCTATGGATAAGGTTATCATGAAGCAGTTGTTTGAAATAGCAGGCTTACAGCAAGTTCCATATATTTATTTTATACGAAGTGAATGGAAGAGCAATCCGCAAAGTGTCGTAGAAAAATGTGAAAAGCAATTAATCTGGCCGTTATTTGTTAAGCCAGCAAACTTAGGTTCAAGTGTAGGAATTAGTAAAGTAAATAATAGTGAGCAGCTAATCGAGGCAGTGGAGCTTGCTCTTCAATATGACCGTAAAATAGTTATTGAGCAAGGGATAGTTGCCCGCGAGGTTGAAGCAGGAGTGTTAGGCAATGATGAGCCACAAGTGTCTGTAGCGGGTGAAATTAAACCTACAACAGAGTTTTACACATACGACTCAAAATATAAGGATGGTTCAACAGCGCTAATTATACCTACTGAACTTTCTACGCAAGCATCTGAGCAACTAAAAGATATGGCAAAGCGTGCATTTAAAATTTTAGATTGTGCAGGGCTTGTACGTGCAGATTTCTTTGTTACAGCAGAAGATAAGGTATTGATTAACGAAGTGAATACAATGCCGGGCTTTACACCTTTTAGCATGTATCCATTGCTATGGCAAAATACAGATGTGCCTTATTCGCAATTAATAGATAGATTAATTCAATTAGCTGTAGAGCGCTATGAAGAAAAGCAACAGCTTCAGTACAACAAAGATTGAGTGGGATAAAACGTGAAAAAAACAATAAAGCAGTTAGCTACATGGTTAAAAATAGATGAGCAAACACATGAGGATGTTGTTGTAACAGGTGTTTCAATTGATACTCGTACAATTCAAGCTGGAGATTTATTTGTGCCATTTCGAGGTGAATCAGTGAATGGTCATAAATTTGTTGAGCAAGCATTTGAAAAAGGGGCTGCTGCTTCCTTATGGCTTAACGATGAGCCAAATCCACCAGAGGATCTGCCGTTAATTTTTGTTGATGATGCTGAGCAAGCGTTGCAACAAATGGCTATTGCTTATCGCAGTGAGCATAAGGCGACATTTATCGGTATTACCGGCTCAAATGGCAAAACTTCTGCTAAAGATATCGTAGCGAGTGCATTAGCGCCATATTTTAAAGTGCAAAAAACAATCGCCAATTTCAATAACCAGTTAGGGCTGCCACTTACTATTTTACAGCTTGATGAAGATACGGAAATATCAGTGCTAGAGATGGGCATGAGTGGTTTTGGTGAAATTGAGCTTTTAGCCCGTATTGCGCGTCCACATTTGGCCATTATTACAAATATTGGTGAAGCGCATATGCAAGATTTAGGCTCGCGTGCGGGCATTGCACAAGCGAAATATGAAATTACGCAAGGCTTACTCGAAGAGGGCTTCCTTATTTACGATGGAGACGAACCGTTATTGTGCAATTTAGTGGCGGAGGATGCCTATACGGAGGCAAAAGCATTTGGCTTTAATACGAAGCATGAGCTCTATGCCACTCATATTACAGCTACGGAAGAGGGCAGTAGCTTTACGGTAGATGGTTTAATACAAGGCGATTTTACAATTCCTATTTTAGGTAAGCATCAAGTGAAAAATACGTTAGCTGCGATGCTTATATGTAAAGCGATGAATTTAACAGATGAGCAAATTCGCACAGCACTGGCACAAATTGAATTAACAAATATGCGTATGCAATTAGTGCCAAAGGGTACATTATTATTTATAAATGATGCCTATAATGCTGCACCAACATCAATGCGCGCAGCAGTTGATTTTATGCAAACAACGACTATCCGACCTGAAAAATGGCTTGTGCTTGGTGACATGCTTGAGCTTGGAGATGACGAGCAAGCCTTCCATGAAAATATGGCGAAATATATAGATAAAGCGGCTGTACAATACATTTGTTTATATGGTACTCGCATGAAATGGCTATACGATAAACTGGCCGCAACATTTGATGCGCAGCATATAATCTATAGCGAGACAGACTATATGCCAATCGTTGAAAAAATACAGGCTGATGCTAGTGAGCAGTCCATTATTTTATTAAAGGGCTCGCGCGGCATGAAGCTCGAAACAATTTTGACTTATTTGTCGTAAAGTTGAACGTAAGTAGCTAAGTCTATGGCAATCTTATATTTGATTTCCAAAAGCGAGTGACTGGCAAATCGCTTTAGCATATTGTGTTGTCCATGAATGCGGGGTTAGCATGTTAGGAAATATTTCTGACATGCTATTTTGTTTCTGCAAATTGGGCAATATAAGGTGAAACTTCAATCAGTGCCCCCGCTGAACCAATCGGGCAATTATGGGAAGTTAATCATCCTTAGCGAATTTTCACTTAAGTCTTGAAGTGAGAGTCGTAATGCCCGTTAATGTGGGGTAAAAGAGATAGAAAGGTTGGTGTTGCAAGGTGAAGCAAGGAATTTTATTACTGCATGGCTTTTCGGGTGGACCATATGAAATCGAGCCCTTAACAGAATATTTACGGCAGCATATGAAATGTGACATTGTGACACCTACTTATTGTGGGCACGGTGAGGAACTTTCTATGCGTGGCTATAAGGCACAGCACTGGTTAATGGATGCGGAAATTGCCTATCGCCAGCTAGCTAAAAAGGTCGATGAGATTACGGTTATTGGCTTTTCGATGGGCGGTGTTATCGCTTTATATTTAGCAAAGCGTTACCCTGTGAAAAAACTAGTACTATTAAGTGCTGCCATTAAGTATATGAGCCCAGTCCAAATGTTAGAGGATTTGCGCCAAATGGCAAAAGAGGCAGTAAAAGGACATTTAAAAAATAATGAATTATTTCAACGCTATGAGCGCAAACTAATGACTGTCCCACTAAGTTCGATGGTTGAATTTATGCGCATTGTGAAAAAGGTCGAGCCTTATATTGGGCATATCAATGTGCCCACATTTATTATCCAAGGAGAGAAGGACGGCATTGTTCCGCATATCGCAGCCCATTTTTTATTTGACAGTATTCCAACGGAAGAGAAGCATTTATTTTTATCGGCAAATGGTAAACATCATATTTGTTATAGCGATGATTGTGAAGAATGGTTTTGTGAGGTGCTGGCATTTCTTTGCACAACGTAAAAAGTCAGATTATTAAGTTAAGCATTATCATTGCATACTGTCTGTGCACGTGATAGACTATGTAAAGCAATGGATACATTTTGTGCGAAGACTCTTCAGATTACATAGTGAAGAGTGCTTTTTTTTGAATTTAACGGTTTCATTCTATAGTTTTCATATTTGATGTTGATTACCTAAGTAGAATTAAACCGCTCGGCAACGACCGGGCTTTCCTTTTCATATTAAGAAAGCTTCTGCGCAATGTTCAGGAAGCGCAGAGAGAATTTTTACGTAACGGAAACCGTTCCACATATAGGCTCGATTTTGCCGACACTTCATCTGAAAATGTAACCATTTGTCAACTTATAAGGAAAAAAGGAGATTGAAGAGTTTGACAAATTTTTCAGAATTAAATATTAGTGAATCTACATTACGCTCAGTGAAGCGTATGGGATTTGAAGAAGCAACACCAATCCAGGAAGGTACAATTAAATTTGCATTAGATGGTCGCGATATACTTGGCCAAGCACAAACTGGTACTGGTAAAACTGCCGCATTTGGTATTCCTCTAATTGAGAAAATTGACCCTAAAAACCCAAACATCCAAGCATTAGTTATTGCTCCAACTCGTGAATTAGCAATTCAAGTTTCGGAAGAGCTTTATAAAATCGGATATGATAAGCGTGTGAAGTTATTATCTGTATACGGTGGTCAGGAAATCGGGCGCCAAATTCGTGCATTGAAAAACAGACCACAAATTATCGTTGGTACACCGGGACGTATTATTGACCATATTAATCGCCGTACATTAAAGCTTGAAGATGTGCAAACATTAGTACTTGATGAAGCGGATGAAATGTTAAATATGGGCTTTATCGATGATATTAATTCGATTTTAGAAAATGTACCATCAAATCGCCAAACATTACTATTCTCAGCAACGATGCCTCCAGCGATTCGCAAAATTGCGGAAACATTCATGCAGGAGCCAGAAATCGTAAAAATTAAGGCAAAAGAATTAACGGTTGATAATATCGAGCAATATTTTGTAAAAGCACAAGAGCGTGAAAAATTCGATATTTTATGTCGCGTTATTAATGTGCACCAACCAGAATTAGCAATTATTTTTGGTCGTACAAAGCGTCGAGTTGATGAGTTAACGCAAGCATTAAACTTACGTGGTTATAATGCAGAAGGGATTCATGGTGATTTAAGCCAAGCGAAACGTATTTCTGTATTGCGTCAATTCAAAGAAAACCAAATCGATATTCTTGTGGCGACAGATGTTGCAGCGCGTGGTCTTGATATTTCAGGTGTAACGCATGTTTACAACTTTGATATTCCACAGGACCCAGAAAGCTATGTACACCGTATTGGTCGTACTGGTCGTGCTGGTAAGTCAGGTCTTGCTGTTACATTCGTCACACCGCGTGAGATGGGCTATTTACGCATCGTTGAAGAAACGACGAAAAAGCGTATGACACCATTAAAGCCACCTACAACGAGTGAAGCATTAGTAGGTCAACAACAGCAATCAGTTGAACACTTAGTGGAATTAGTGCAATCTGCTGAGCTTAGCGATTACCGCTTATTGGCGGAGGAACTATTAGAAAATTATAATGCAGTTGATTTAATCGCTGCGGCATTAAAATCTGTGACACGTGAGCCAGATGCAACACCTGTAACAATTACAGAAGAGCGTCCATTGCCGATGCGCCGTGAGCGTGGTTCACAACAAGGTCGTGGTGGCAGTGGTCGCAATGACCGCAACCGCCGTAATGACCGTGGTGGTAGCCGTGACCGTGGACGCGACCGCAATCGTCCATCGTCAGACCGCAACCGTGACCGCCGTCGTGAAAGCAGCGGAAGCCGCCGCCCACGCCGTCGCGAAGACTAGTCATTAGAGTGCCAGGCACAAAAACAATTCTGAATTGTTTGCGTGCCTGGCACTTTTAAATTTTTTTGAAACAAATATAGTATTCATACGTATAATGGAAGGGAGAGGAAGTGGAGAAATGAGAACGGAACCAAAATATCAAATTCCTAAAAAAGGATTAACCGTTTGGCGACTATACGGCATACTAGAAACACTAGTAGCTATTATCATTGCTGGAGCAGTTAGTTTTGCTACATACTATTTTGAATGGCCGAAATATATTTATTTTATAGCTGCGGCGATTGTTATTATAATCGCCTTATTAGAAATATGGATTTTTCCAAATATCCGTTGGCGTATTTGGCGTTATGAAGTGCGTGAGCAGGAGATTGAAATTCAAAGTGGCTTGTTTATTGTCAAACGTACACTAATACCAATGGTGCGTGTACAGCATGTAGATACAGGACAAGGTCCAATATTAAAAAAATATGATTTGGCGAATATTTCAATCTCCTCTGCTGCAACAACGCATGTGATTCCGATGTTAATTACGGCAGATGCAGACGAACTGCGTGCTAAAATTTCGGAACTGGCAAGGGTGGCGGAAGAAGATGTCTAAATATAAATTGCATCCTGTATCGGCTATTATTAACTGTGCAAAAGCTTTAAAGGACTCGTTAATTCCAATTGTTATCATTGTTGTAGCAAACGGCTTTAATTTTAGCTTGAATTTTCGTGACGAGCGCTTCTTTCAATCAATGATACCGCTTATCATCTTATCAGCTATTATTCTTTTCTCATTTTTCAATGGCATTATTAAATGGTGGACATTTACTTATTGGTTTGAGGATAATGAGCTGCGGGTTCAGCACGGCTTATTTATTAAAAAGAAGCGCTTTATCCCATATGACCGTATTCAAAGCTTAAATTATAAAGAAGGTATTTTTCACCGTATTTTTGGTTTAGTGCAGGTGTCGGTTGAAACAGCAGGTAATAAGTCTGGAAAGGCAGAGGCTGAGCTTACAGCTATTACACGCGAGGCTGCAGATTTTATTGAAAATGAAACAAAAAAAATAAAAATAGCACAGCATGTTGTAGAAGGTGAGGAGTTACAGGCAGCACGCCTCATTCATAAAATGTCACCAAAGGATTTAGTGGTTTTAGCAACTACTTCGAATAGTATTGGGGTTGTATTAGCTGGGGTATTGGCTGTTGTTTCGCAGTTTTCGGAGTTTATTCCGTATGATTGGATTTATGAAGAGATGGCGCAATTATTACGCTTTGGCTTTTTATTAATTGTTATACTTGCTATTTTTGGTTTATTAATTGCATGGCTAGTATCTGTAGTAATTACATTTATTAACTATTATAATTTTGAAGTATCTGAGGAAAATGAGCGTCTTATTATAACGCGTGGTTTATTAGAGAAAAAACGTATTACGATTCCTTTAAATCGTGTACAAGCAATTAAAATTGTTGAAAACCCATTTAGACAAATATTTGGCTTAGCGGCGGTGATTGTAGAAAGTGCTGGGGGTGGCTTTGGAGGAGAAAAAGATAAAACAGTTGTCTTATTTCCTTTAATTTCAAGAAAGAAAATGGCACAGCCATTGCAGCAGCTATTTCCTCATTTTGACTTGAATTTAGAGGAAGCGATACGACCACCAAAGCGTGCACGACCGTACTTTTATCGGATTGACTTTGTATGGCTTGTCCCGCTAATGGCTGCATTATCATACTTCTTTTTCCCGTACGGTATGCTGTCTTTATTATTAATAATACCTGTATTGCTGTTAGGGCTATGGCAATTTAAAACAGCTCGCTTTAAAATTTCAAGTGAGCAAATTACGATTATGTATAGAACGATTAGTCGCGTAACGTTTATTGCAGAAAAACGCCGCATTCAAATTGCGGAGCAACAGCAAAATTATTTCCAAAAGAGAAAAAGTGTTGCATCAGCAAAAATTGTTGTGATGTCAGGTGCGACAGGGGCATCTGCGAAGGCTTATCATATGGATGAGCAATGCATTGATGAGTTAATGCGCTGGTATGAGCGTTAAGTTTTCCAGCTCATAATACGAAATAAAACGACTGTTAGAAGAGCGTGCATTTGCAATGCTCTTCTGACAGTCGTTTGTATGTCAAAAAAGAAATCAATTAGCAGCCCGGTATTATTGTCGCCAACGTAGCATATTTTTAGGCTTAAAATAAAATAGCCCTAGTGCAAAGCCTGTGACTAGTCCACCTAGGTGACTGGCGATATTAATATTTGGCTGTAAAAACGTCATGATTACACTAATGACGATGATTGGAAGAATAATTTGGCGAAGCTGTGGCATGACATGTCGCATATAGAATAAAAGTCCTCCGAACGCCCCGATAATACCAAAAATTGCCCCGCTAGCCCCAACGCTCGCATAGTCTGCATCCTGTGTTACGAATGTAACGATGCCTCCGAAAATGCCTGCAAGAAAATAAATTGTTAGAAAGCGCATTTTGCCAGCGATTTTTTCTAGCTCAGGCCCAAATAAAAAAAGTGAAAACATATTAAATAAAATATGCAAAAAGCCTGCATGCAAAAACATGGACGTAATCATCCGCCACCATTCTCCTGCAGCGATTAAGCCATTGTGGCTAACACCCGCATAAAAAAGCTCAGTGCCAAGACCGGGAATGCGTGTGACAAGATGAGCTATAATATTTAAAGCAATAATAGTTGAAACGACGGGATACATTTTAATATACTGTTGAAAACTTTCTCTACGAATAAACATTTTTCCACCTCGATGTTAATTATACATTGGTTAGGATAAATAATGAAAGGAATAACATGGCGATGATTAAAGGAATTGGATTAGACATCATTGAGCTAACACGCATTGAAAAAGCGATGCAACGCTCTGAAAAATTTATGCTACGCATTTTAACACCTCGTGAGCAAATGCTTTTTGCAAAGCTATCTACTGCAAGACAGGTAGAATTTTTGGCAGGGCGTTTTGCGGCAAAGGAGGCCTATGCAAAGGCCAATGGTACAGGCATTGGCAAAGGCTGTGAATTACAGCAAATTGAAATTTTAAAAAACAAGCAAGGTGCACCCGAATTATTTTTTGATGCTAAGCGTGTAAAGGGCTTTGTAACAATTACCCATACACAAACAGTAGCAGCTGCTCAAGTTGTCTTAATGGAATAAGACATATTTTGACGTAACACTCCATATGCTGAATTACTAGAGCGAAAGTGGAGAAAGGGTGGGATTGTGCACTACCGAAAAATCATTTTTATGATTGGCTGTTGTATTTTCCTTTTGGCGGCATGTGGTAAAGCATCGCAAGAGGACGTTGTGAAAAAAATTGGAGAAAAATGGGGAGAAACAAAGGGCTACGAATTAACTGCTTCAATGGAAATTAAGACTGGCAATGAGCCTCGTGCATATGATGTGAAAGTGTGGCATACCAAGCCTGACTTTTACAAAGTGGAAGTAACCGCGCAAAATGAGGATATTACACAAATGATTGTTCGAAATGAGGAAGGAGTATTCGTCGTTACACCAGCGCTATCGAAAACATATAAATTTCAAAGTGATTGGCCGAAGCAAAATAGCCAAGCGTACTTAATTGGCGCATTGGCAGAAGATATACAAGCCGATAAAGGGTTGCAAATGGAAAATGGCGAGGATACTTATATTTTTACCGCGGCGACACGTAACTCGGACAAAACAGGTATGTCAACACAGCTAGTAACGGTGGATAAAAAATCAATGCTCCCAAAAAGTGTAGCAATTTTAAATGAGGCAGGCGAGGAACAAATTTCAATTACTTTTAATGATGTTAAATTAGGCGTAACACATAAGGCAGAGGACTATGCTGTTGAAAAATTTCAAGAAAATAAAGAAAAAGAAGCAGCAAGTGCCGATATAACAAATAGTGAGGCGTTTCAAACGCATTATCCAATACTGCAATGGGATCATACGAAGTTAGTTGATTCACAAACGATTCGAGAAGATGGAATAGAGCGTGTTATTTTAACATTTGAAGGTGAAAAAGCATTCACATTGATGCAGCAGCCTGCTGTACCAATAGATTCGACTGTACCTGTCTTTGCTCCTGGAGATCCGGCTGATTTAGGGTTTGCTATTGGTGCAATTACAGATAATTCGATTAGCTGGGAACGTGACGGCATATCATTTTTCATTGCTTCTAGTAAGATGACAAGAGAAGAACTGATTGAAGTAGCAGCTTCTGTTACATCTGGTGAAATGAAGTAGATTAGTTGTTCAGTAATAGCCCTTATTTTAATTTAGTAGGTGGCAATACTACTTGTTGACGCGGTAATTATGTATGGATTTTTATATCTATACATAATTACGCTGAAAAAGGGCTATTACTACTTAAATGTTTAGAATTTGAGTAAAGAGGGTACAAAGCATATGGGAGAAATTCAATATTACCGTCCAACGAAAGCGATAATTGATTTACGAGCTATTCAAAAAAACATCACACAACTAAAAAAACACCTACAACCAGATGTGCAAATCATAGCTGTTATAAAAGCGAATGGCTATGGTCATGGGGATATAGCCGTTGCACAAGCTGCATTGCAGGCAGGCGCTACAATATTGGCGGTTGCTACACCTGAAGAGGCCGTTCATGTTCGTTCGCATATAGCTACTGCTGACATATTAGTACTCGGAGCAAGCCCTGTTTCATTTGTTACTTATGCTGCTGAAAATAATATTTCTCTTACTGTTTTTTCGAAAGAGTGGGTCGAGCAAGCAGCACTATTCCACTTAACAAACAAATTAAAGCTACATATAAAAATTGACACAGGCATGGGGAGAATTGGTGTTACTTCTATACAGAAGCTGCAACTTTTGCAAGAAGCGATTGTCGCAGCAGGGCAAATGGAGATAGATGGAGTATTCACCCATTTCGCAACTGCCGATGAGGAAAATACAGGGCATTTCGAACAGCAAGTAGAGCTGTTTCACGATATGTTGAAAGTGCTAGCTGTTAAGCCGCGCATCATACATGTAGCTAATACTGCGACAGTATTAGTCAAAGACAAATCGCTTCAATATGATGCGATAAGATTCGGTATTTCAATGTATGGCTTAGCACCTTCTCATTATGTAGCAAAATATCTACCATTCCCTTTGAAGCCTGCGCTGTCATTGGAAACAGAATTAGTACATGTTAAAGAGCTAGCGGCAGGACAAACTGTTGGATATGGCGCAACTTATACGGCAGAAGAGGATGTTTTTATCGGCACATTGCCGATAGGCTATGCAGATGGGCTACTTCGTAAATTAACAGGACAAACAGTATTAATTGACGGACAGCGCGCTCCGATAGTTGGTCGAATTTGCATGGATCAATGTATGATTTTACTTCCAAAAGCATATACTGTTGGAGAGAAAGTGACATTAATAGGTACACAACAAAATGTAACGATCTCACTAGATGAATGGGCAAATAAGCTCGAGACAATCAATTATGAAATACCATGTATTATAACAAACCGGGTGCCGAGGATATATACTAGCTAAAATAATTGTACTTTCGACAAAAACCGCTTTTAAAACAGAGTTTGTCAGTTTTTTAGATTTCTTGTCTTTTCATTGCATGTATTCAGTGATAGAATGAAATTATGAAAAGCAGAAGTTTTGCGGTCTTTTGTGGAGGTGCTTGTTGTGTACACGAAAAATAGAGAGAATATAAATTCTTCAAACGGGCCATTACTAGGAATTGAACAAATATTTGCCCAAAGCGATTTCTATAATGGCGAAATGCTGTATGTTTCAACATCTAAACGAGTGAAGCAGACACAACCAAATCAAATACGGGAAGCTTTAGAAAAGGGCTATGTGGAAATGTCGCATATTAATCTGATGATTTGCAGCGAATGCCTGCATGCAGAATATGAAGCGGAACATATGGTGGAGCGGCGTCTCGTTAGCGGGGGATGACAATTTGAGCGTAAAACGTGGAGACGTTTTTTTTGCAGATCTATCACCTGTTATAGGCTCAGAGCAAGGTGGTACAAGACCTGTACTGATTATTCAAAATGATATTGGTAATAGATTTAGTCCAACTGTCATTATAGCTGCTATTACTGCGCAAATTCAAAAAGCAAAATTACCTACTCATGTCGAAATCGATGCCAAGAAGTATGGCTTTGAACGCGATTCGGTAATTTTGCTTGAGCAATTGCGTACTATTGATAAATCACGGTTAACAGACCGTATTACACAGCTTGATGATGAATTAATGGAAAAAGTTGATATGGCATTAGGTATTAGTTTAGGCCTCGTAAGTTTTTAATACATAATTACAAAACACCGTTGCGGTTGCAGCGGTGTTTTGTTTTGGAGAAAATCGCCTTCATATAAGGGAAGGTTAATTTTTATTAAAAGATCTGCTTAATTCCCCGTTTTTAAACTTCTAAAATGAGCAGATTTCTCTTTAAAATAGCTGTACTTTCAATGAGATTGATTATGAAATGTTCGAAAAGCAGTGCCTCCGAATGCTTCTACAAATAAATTTTACAAAATATGATTATACGGTATAGTTAAAATAGACATTCACTTCTTTCAGCGATGTTTTTGCGACGAGTGACCGTAGGGGCCAAATTCTTTTTGTATCGAAAGCGAAGCGCCAGATACAGGAGTCTCTCAGGTCTACAAGTAGCGAGTGAATACAAGCAATAGACCCATTTCAGCGGGTATCTAAACATCCGCTAACAAAGAGGAACTCAGTCTAAGACCATCGCATACTCAGGTAACGACTGAGTAATCAACATCGTGTTGGCTAGACTTGCAGCGGATGTTGCAGATTTTGAAGGGAGGCTTGCATGATGCAGGTCAGTTAATCATTGTCGCAGGACGTGACAATAATTAACTTCCACCAGTGAACTCAAAAAATTGGGACTAGAGTTAGCAGAGGCGTAATTGATAATGTGATTGAAGGGCAGTGAGTATATGAAATCAACAGTAAATATTACAACTGAATGGGATATTGTTACTGCACGTGAAATAGGGCGCAACGAAGCAAAACGAATAGGCTTTGATACTGTGAATCAAGCTCGTATTACGACAGTTATTAGCGAACTGGCACGCAATATTTATTTATATGCCAGTGTTGGAACGATTACAATAGAAAAAATAGAAGAAGATGGCAAAATTGGTTTAGCGATAACCGCAACTGACCAAGGACCGGGTATCGAGGATGTACGCACTGTAATGCAGGATGGCTTTTCAACATCAGGTAGCATTGGTGCAGGCTTACCAGGTGTTAAAAGATTAATGGATGATATAGAGATTCAATCACAATTAGAAGAAGGGACAACTGTTCGCGTAAAAAAATGGTTGTGATAGGGAACATTGTATGAGAGAACTAAAAATTCAATATAAAAAAATTCTCACAGACTATATTGAAAATCAATCAGAGCGAAATTTGTATATTGGGCAAAGCTTTATTCGACAATTGATTCAAAAAAATATAGCACCAGAAGAAGTAATACATATGCATAAGCAAGTAATGGAAGAAATATTTCCAGAGCTGCCTGCGGTGAGTAAGGACGGCTATGATTTTTTAATCGAAATAATGGTTTATTTCGGCTTAACTTTAAAAGAGCATCAAATTTTACTAGAGCAACAGGAAGAAATGCGGATTGAAATGAATGTAGCGGCTAAAATTCAAAGCGTTCTATTAAAAACGACAGTACCGCAAATTGATGCCATCGATATTGGAATGATTTCTATCCCGATACGCAAAATGAACGGTGATTACGTTCATTTTTCAATAGATGAACAAAATTATGTAGGGGTAGCTGTAACGGACGTTGTTGGGAAAGGTGTGCCTGCTGCGCTTTGTATGTCGATGGTGAAGTATGGGCTCGACACGCTGGAGTATGCAGAAACTAACCCCGCCTATGTACTAGAAGTATTGAATCGCATTATTGAAAAAAGCGTAGATGACAGCATGTTCGTTTCAATGTTTTATGGGCGACTTGATTTAGTGCGAAGCATATTTACATATGGCTCGGCAGGGCATGAGCCAGCTATTTATTACAATGCTGCGGATAATGCATTCTATGGTTTAGGGGCAAAGGGGTTGCTGCTAGGTATTATGCCTGAAATGAAATATGAGCAAACTGAGATTCCGCTTTATGAAGGCGACTTTATTATTATGATGACAGATGGTGTCACAGAATTTCGCCATGATGAAGAAATCGATTCAAGAAAAATTATTGAGCAGTTAGCTCTTACGCATCGCCATTTAAGTGCGCAAGAAATGTGTGAAAAATTATATGAAGAATTGCAGGAATTGCAAGAGGATGGATTGGATGATGATTTTACTGTCGTCATTTTAAAAAAATAAATGCGCAAGTAACGTTTAAAATCTTGAGGAAAGGGAATCGTTGTATAGGTTATGACGGAGGTGCTTTAAAGGTATGAATATAAATGTGCAGTTTCAAAAGGATGGGCAAGTAATAAATGGATATATTGATGGTGAAATCGATACGTATACTGCCCCTATTTTACGTGAGGAACTAGAGGCTCTTGAGATTGAGAAAGACTCATTAGTCCAACTAGATTTATCGAAGGTTAGCTATTTAGACAGCACAGGTTTAGGGATTTTCGTTGCATTTTATAAAAGAGTAGTGAAAGAAAATGCGCATTTTAAACTAGTTGGCTTAACAGCTCGCCTAGTTCGTTTATTTGAAATTACTGGTTTAAGTGAGCTAATGGACATCGAAACGAATACAAAGGTGGAGTTTAATAATGAAAGCATTTGATTATATTGAAATAAGAGTTCCCGCTAAACCGCAATATGTCAGTGTTATTCGTTTAACGATTTCAGGTTTGGCGCTACGTCTCGGCTTTAGTTATGACGAAATTGAAGATTTGAAAATTGCGACAGGTGAAGCTGTTACAAATGTCGTTCATCATGCTTATCACGATGCAGAAGAGGGCGAAATTGTCATTGGTTGCGCATTATTCGACAATAAAATCGAAATCATGGTAGCTGATTATGGCAATAGCTTTAATTTTGAAGAAATTAAATCGAAAATCGGCCCGTACAATGAAAATGAAAAAGTATCGATGCTACGTGAAGGGGGCTTAGGACTCTATTTAATGCAAGCGTTAATGGATGAAGTAAAGGTGAACAATGAGGGCGGCGTCACTGTTTTCATGACAAAGTATGTCACAAGAGAGCAGGTGGAGGAATATGACGAGAGAATCATTACCTAATGAAACCTCAAATGAAGAGGTGCTTCGATGGATTGCGCAATATCAAGCCACAAAGGACGATACCGCCCAAACAGAACTAGTGCTTCATTATCAACAATTAGTAGAGGCATTAGCGCGTAAATATGCTGCTGGCAAAACTTATTATGAGGATACTGTACAGGTTGGTATGCTTGGTTTACTTGGAGCGATGCAGCGCTTCGATACGACTGTGGGACGAAGCTTTGAGGCATTTGCAATACCTACTATTATCGGCGAAATTAAGCGTTTTTTACGCGATAAGACTTGGGATGTGCACGTACCGCGCCGCATTAAAGAATTAGGCCCACGTATCAAATCGACAGTGGAGCATTTAACGACAGAGCTTCAGCGCTCGCCTTCAATTCTAGAAATAGCTACCTATTTGGAGGTGGGGGAAGAGGAGGTGCTTGAAGCAATGGAAATGGGGCGCGGTTACCAAGCGCTTTCAATGGACCATGCGATAGAATCGGATTCAGATGGGAGCACAGTAACATTGTTCGATGTTGTTGGAAAAGAGGATTTGGAGTTCGAAACGGCAAATCGCCGAATCATTGTGTCTGAAATTATGCATGTTTTGAATGAGCGTGAGCAACAAGTAATCGAGCTTACATATTTAAAGCAGCTTAGTCAAAAAGAGGCGGGAGACCAACTGGGTATTTCGCAAATGCATGTGTCCAGAATTCAAAGAGCAGCGATAAAAAAATTACAAGATGCTGTTGCAACAGTCAATAATAGTTAAAATAAAATCAGCGTGTTAGAATAAAGTGATAGGGCAATCAATAGATTGTTAGCTCTCACGAATCATATTTGCATAGGCAGTTCATTGCCCACTTACAGCTTTGAAGTGGGGAGTCTTGTATCTGATGCTTTGCTATCGATAGGGACAAACTGTTCTTGTATGGTTCATTCTAGCGCGCTGATTTTTTGTTAGCGTGAATTTTGTAAGAAGGAACGTGATCAATTTGGACAACAAACAAATGTTTAAGCTAATTGCAGCAGACACAAACGTCTTACCACATCAAGTAGAAGCGGTTATCAAGTTACTTGAAGATAGCAATACCGTACCGTTTATTGCCCGTTACCGAAAGGAAGCAACTGGCTCTTTAGATGAAGTGGAAATTAAAGCAATTGACGACCGTTATCAATATATCCAACAGCTTGAAAAAAGAAAAGAAGAGGTATTACGCTTAATTGATGAACAAGGTAAGCTGACAGAAGAATTGCAGCATGCAATTCAAACTGCAACAGTTCTTCAACGTATAGAAGATTTATATCGACCATATAAACAAAAGCGCAGAACGAAGGCGACGATTGCTAAGGAGAGCGGCTTAGAACCACTTGCAGATTTGATGATGCAATTTACAAATAGCGATATAGAGGAACAAGCACAAAACTTTGTAAATGAAGAAAAGGCGGTGTTGACTGTTGAAGATGCTTTGGCAGGGGCCCGTGCAATTTTAGCGGAACGCTTTGCAGATGACGCGTCGATTCGAGAGCGTTTGCGCAAACTTTCATGGCGTGAGGGGAAAATTGAAACAGCAAGCAAAAACGAAGCTAAGGATGAAAAGCATGTTTTTGAAATGTATTACAGCTACGAGGAGCCAATTAATCGCATCGTTCCGCACCGTATTTTAGCGATTAATCGCGGGGAAAAAGAAGAGATATTAAAAGTATCGATTGTTGTGCCAGTAGAGCGTGCAACGCAAATAATGGAAAACGAATGGATTCCAAAGAATCGTTCATGTTCTTCTATCGCTCAAGTAAAGGAGGCGATTGCTGACAGCTATAAACGTTTAATTCAGCCCTCTATTGAAAGGGAGTTGCGCAATGAGCTTTCTGAAAAGGCGGAGGCGCAGGCGATTCATATTTTTGCAGAAAACTTGCGGAATTTATTGTTGCAGCCACCGATGCGCGGCAAAATGGTTCTTGGCGTTGACCCTGCTTATCGCACAGGCTGTAAGCTAGCAGTTGTAGATGAAACGGGAAAAATGTTAGAAGTGACAGTGATTTATCCACATCCGCCAAAGCCTGATGTTGCCAAATCGAAAAAAGTAGTTAATGAAATACTAGACCATTATCCAATTGGGATTATTGCGATAGGAAACGGTACTGCCTCACGTGAAACAGAGCAATTCATTGCAGATGTAATAAAGGAGCGGGAGACAACAGATATAGCGTATGTTATTGTCAACGAGGCAGGCGCCTCGGTATACTCAGCATCTGATGTAGCACGTGCAGAATTCCCCGACTTACAAGTTGAGCAGCGCAGCGCGGTATCCATCGCACGCCGCTTACAAGACCCATTATCAGAGCTAGTGAAAATCGAACCAAAGGCAGTAGGAGTTGGACAATATCAGCATGATGTATCGCAAAAACAACTAGCGGAATCCTTAACATTTATAGTGGAGACAGCGGTAAACCAAGTAGGGGTAGACGTTAATACAGCATCAGCATCCCTGTTGCAGTATGTGTCGGGCTTATCAAAAACGGTTGCAGAAAATATTGTCAATGCGCGTAGCGAAAGTGGGAAATTTACTTCACGTGCACAATTGAAGAAAATTCCTCGCCTCGGTGCTAAAACTTATGAGCAGGCAATCGGTTTTTTACGTATTGTAGATGCTAAAAACCCGCTGGATGCAACGGGCATCCACCCTGAAAGCTATGCGTTAGCAGAGCAAATTTTACAAATGGCAAACTTAACGAAGAAGGATGTAGGGACTGAAAAGGCTGAACATGCAATTTCAGCGCTTTCGATTGAGGAAATAAGTGAAGCCTTAAATATCGGAGAAGTAACAGTAAAGGATTTAGTAGATACACTAATGAGGCCTACCCGTGATCCACGTGATGCATTCCCTCAGCCATTATTAAAAACAGATGTTTTACAAATGGAAGATTTAAAAGTAGGAATGGAATTACAAGGAACGGTACGAAATGTAGTTGATTTCGGTGCCTTTGTAGATATTGGTGTTAAGCAGGATGGTCTTGTACACATATCCAAATTGCAAAAACGCCGAATCAAACACCCGCTTGAAGTTGTTGCACTTGGGGATATTGTGACAGTTTGGGTAGAAAAGGTAGAAGTAGACAAGGGGCGCATTTCTTTAACAATGCTACCACCACAGCAAAGCATATAATAAACCGTTAGAAGAGGGCATCTAGAAAGTACACATTTGGCAATTATTCGTCACAGAAAACATGGCTAATGCACAGCTTTCTTGACAGTTCTTTTCATTGCTTAACTTCTTTCAGAAAAATATTTTGTAGCGACGGGTACAGAAATCTTCCATCTCAATAGGTGGCGAGCTGAAAGAAGTTAAAGCCTCCGGCGGATGCCATAAATTTCATGAGATGTGCTTAAAACAAAGTTAGTCAAATTCAAATACAATTACGCTAAGTTGACATTGATTATATGAATTTTTGGAGGTGATAAAGATGGAGGGTTCACAATTGCAGCAATTAGTCGAGCAATTATCGCAGCAATATTTCCAAATGCCTTTTCAGCATAAAGCTTCTTTTAATTCACGCCTAAGAACGACAGGGGGGCGCTATATGCTACATAGTCATAATATCGAAATAAATAAACGTTATTATGAGTACTTTGGTATCGATGAGTTAACCGGGATTATTTTGCATGAGCTTTGTCACTATCATTTACATATCCAAGGTAAAGGCTATCAACATCGGGATGCAGATTTTCGTAACCTATTAAAACAAGTAGGGGCTCCTCGTTTTTGCTCCACAATTAAAAAGGGAGAAAATGGCGAAACAACTTATTATCATTATCGCTGTCTTGACTGTGGACAATTATATAGAAGAAAAAGAAAAGTCAATGTAAAATCCTATTGCTGTAGCAAATGTCGAGGTGCCATTTGCTTAACATAAATAACCTATACTGAGTAGCAGTGGCGAATGTGTTGATTAATTGCTAATTAATCGTTTATAATTGAAAAAAATTTATTACTTCAATCAAACAAAAAATTATTTTCGAAAAATATATAAAAAATGTTGACTATAAGAAATAAGGTGTCTATAATAGAAAAAGTCGGCAAGGTTATTGCTGATTGAATAACAATTAATCCGAAGTAGCTCAGTGGTAGAGCAACCGGCTGTTAACCGGTTGGTCGCAGGTTCGAGCCCTGCCTTCGGAGCCAATGGCCCGTTGGTCAAGTGGTTAAGACACCGCCCTTTCACGGCGGTAACACGGGTTCGAATCCCGTACGGGTCACCATTTGCATTTTACATTTGAATTATTTAAGGTCCCGTGGTGTAGCGGTTAACATGCCTGCCTGTCACGCAGGAGATCGCCGGTTCGATCCCGGTCGGGACCGCCATTTCGATGGGGTATAGCCAAGCGGTAAGGCAACGGATTTTGATTCCGTCATGCCTAGGTTCGAATCCTAGTACCCCAGCCATTTCACGAGCCATTAGCTCAGTCGGTAGAGCATCTGACTTTTAATCAGAGGGTCGAAGGTTCGAGTCCTTCATGGCTCACCATTTTCAACTTATTTATATAGAGTAAACTTAAATAGGAAGTTGAACGCGGTCGTGGCGGAATGGCAGACGCGCTAGGTTGAGGGCCTAGTGGGGGCAACCCCGTGGAGGTTCAAGTCCTCTCGGCCGCACCAAGTAAGATAATAATTTAGCGCCCGTAGCTCAATTGGATAGAGCGTCTGACTACGGATCAGAAGGTTATGGGTTCGACTCCTGTCGGGCGCGCCAAAAAATATGCGGGTGTAGTTTAATGGTAAAACCTCAGCCTTCCAAGCTGATGTCGTGAGTTCGATTCTCATCACCCGCTCCAAAAAAGTGTTGACAAATAAACGAACAATATGTTAAGATTTAATAACTGTCGGTAATGTTTGTGTCGATAGAGTAAAATGAACCTTGAAAACTGAACAAGCAAGACGTGAATGAATAAAGTTTCATTGAATAGATGAAACACAATTTTGGACATCGAATGAAGATGCCAGCAAATGTTTTAATGTATCGAAAGCGAAGCGACAG